>WHUE01000330.1 GCA_009377375.1 Alphaproteobacteria bacterium
ACCACACCGGCGATTCCGGCGATGCGCATCAGCCGGGCAACCTGGTCGCGGCCAAGGTCGTGGCCGGCGCGGCGGGCCGCGTGCCACAGCTTGCGCGCCCCGTACACACTCCGGTTGGACCGGAACAGGTCCACGAGCGCGTCCGCGAGGTAGGCGTCGGCCAGATCCGCTGCGGACACCGGGGTCTTGGCGGCCGCGTAGTAGGTGCTCGGGGCGATCTTGGTCCCGTGCGCGGACAGCACACGGCAGATCGGCTCAACCCCGAAGCGGGACTTGTGGCCGTCGATGTAGACGACGATTACTTGAGTCGGCGGTCGAGCTCCGCCTGTGCGAAAAACGCTGACGCGGTCTTGAGGATCTCGTTAGCACGGCGCAGCTCGGCGTTCTCCCGCTGCAGCGCCTTGATCTCGGCCGCGTCCACGCTGGTCACGCCCGGACGAGCGCCGGAGTCGATCTCCTCACGCTCGATCCAGCCGCGCAACGTGGACGGCTTGATGTCCAGCATCCGCCCACCTGACGGCGAGCCTCCAACCTGGACTCG
>WHUE01000331.1:0-253 GCA_009377375.1 Alphaproteobacteria bacterium
CGGATAGATGATACACGCTTTCCTCCCTGCCTGAGATCGCCCTGGACGGTGAACGTTCTTTTCCGTTTTCCAACAACGACGAAGAAGCCCTTCAATTCAGTGTCGCGAGCCAAGTACCAGCCGTCGTTTGGGGTAGGCAACTGAGCGATCGCCTTGTCAGTCAGAAGGATCCGAATGTCGGCCATGATCGGTATCCAGGAAAACTAAAACGGTTTTCAACCGGTTTTGGCAAACCGAGAAGTTCAGAGGTTTG
>WHUE01000331.1:263-540 GCA_009377375.1 Alphaproteobacteria bacterium
CGACGGATTGCGAAGCTATGCGAGAAGAGCCGATAAACAAAGGGCTTTTGAATTCTCATCGCAACGTAGCGTGCAATTGATAATTGCAGCGAAGAGTCAATATTGAACTCTTAATCAGCGGGTCCAAGGTTCGAGTCCTTGTGCGCCCACCACTACTTTGGCACGAATCCAGAGTACCGGTTTTGTCGGGCAGTTTACGGTATCTGTTCGGGTCATGTTCCCGAATGCCGCGTTGAGCTTGGTGATAGCCGCCTCCGCGAGGCCGATCTTCCCGTCG
>WHUE01000332.1 GCA_009377375.1 Alphaproteobacteria bacterium
AGGAGCTGAGGAAGGGCTCGGCGGACTGGTCGAGTCGCGAGGCCTCCTCGTAGATGGGGAAGATCGCCGTCTGGGCCCCCCTGAGGTCGCCGGTCGCGGCGATGCCCTCGACCTGCGGGAGCGCGTTCTCGAGCATCTTGATCCCCTTCTCCTTGATGTCGAGGAACTCCCGCTCGATGACCTCCCGGTCGTCCGCCGGCGGCACCAGGGCCCGGAGCTTGGCCTGGAGCTCACGCTGGCTCTCGATGTCGCGCTTGACGGCGGCGGCGAACTCCGCAGCCGTCGAGGGCACGGGGCCGGACGCGGCCTTCTCGGCGTCCTTCCTCGCCTGGCAGAGCAGCGTCGCCTGGTTGATGTACTCCTCCCTGGTCAGCGGCTGCGGGCTGGGGCTGGGGCTGGGGCTGGGGCTCGCCTGTGCGTTTGGCGTGTCGGTGGAGTCGCACCCGCCGAGCAGGAGCACCGCGGTGACCGCCAGCGCCAGGCGCAGGAGGCGTGGGCGGCGCGTCCGGAGGGACGTCAGCATCGGCATGGCCGAAG
>WHUE01000333.1 GCA_009377375.1 Alphaproteobacteria bacterium
TGAAGTCCAGAGCGAGGCCCCCGGGGTGGTCCGAGGTGCCCGCGCGGCCCGCGACGCCGTAGATGTCGGGCTCGCCGAACATGCAGCCGAGGAACTCCGCGGCCTCGCGCACGTGCGACCTCACGGCGCCGAGCCCGGACTCGTCCAGCCCGCAGTCCGGCGACCCGGCAGCGGCCAGCTCTGCTGCCCGCTGCGCGGCGGCCTCGGCCGCCTCGGCCTCCAAGTCGGCCTTGGCCTTGCGGATCGTCGCCAGCCGGGTGCGCCGCCGCGCCAGCTCGGCGGGCAGCTCGTCGCCGCGCCGGTCGGCCCCGTAGCGGGCGTCCTCGGCGTCGTCGGTGCGCTGCGCCTCGGCCAGCAGCGCGTCGGCCCGGGCCTCCAGCTCGGCGATCTCCGCGGCCAGCTCCGCCTCCCGCTTGCCCATGCGGTCATAGCTCATCGCCTTGCGGCGGCTGGCGTTGGCGCGCACCTTCGTGCCGTCCAGCGCCACCCGCCCCAGCTTGACCAGCCCCGCCCGCTTGCAGACCGCCAGCACCTGCA
>WHUE01000334.1 GCA_009377375.1 Alphaproteobacteria bacterium
ACAGTGCGATCGAGAACGTACCTGGGCCGAACGACAGCACCTGCTTTCCGTGGGGAATTGTGCCGCATCGAGCTGGAAACGAACCGGAAGCGATTGCCGCATCCAGTTCTCTTTCCGTAAACTCCGCACCTTCTATCCGCGATGTCCCAGCCACCTCCCGCTTGAGTTGGTCTTGCTGGAGTTGCTCCGCCCAACTGCGCTGATAGGGGATCTGCGTCAGCGCCAGCATCGCCGCCTTCGCTCCCAGCAGTTCGACTTGAACCCGCCGCCAGATCGAATAGTATCCACTGCCGGGGCATCTCATAGGGGATCGTCATGAGCCAATTTTAGCCCAGTTCATTTCCGTTTTAAATCCTAGACAGTAATTCTAATAATCAATAAATATCAATTAGTTAGATATAAATATTGCATAAACACTATTCTTTTCATTTCCGGCTTCGCTTCCGGTTCGTTTCCAGCTCGATGCGGCACAATTCCCCACGGAAAGCGCGGTGCTGTCGTCCGGCCCAGGTACGTTCTCGATCCGCACTGTG
>WHUE01000335.1:0-261 GCA_009377375.1 Alphaproteobacteria bacterium
AGCCCGAGGTACCGGTTGAGCAGGATGGACTCGGTGTAGCTGGTGCTCGCTTTGCTGGTCTGGCCAAGGACGACGGTCTTACTTTTCAGGTCATCCAGCGAATTTATCCGGGCAGTGTGGTACACCGTCAAAACTTGGCCGAACGGATAGATGCTGCCGACCCAGTTGAATTTTCCGGCATCGTAACGGACGGATGTCGGATACATTCGCTGAACCACAGCGAGGTCCGCGCTCAGCATCGCCATCACCGTGCCGTCCTTG
>WHUE01000335.1:271-532 GCA_009377375.1 Alphaproteobacteria bacterium
TGAACGATAATGTTGGGATTGCCAGGGATGAACCGTCCCATGTGATTGGCGATCAGCCGGCCGTTCAGCCCGTAGTAGCCGCCGGCGCCCGCCTGGATGATATAGGTGATCTGACGTCCCTTGTAGAAATCGGCGACTTCGTCCGCCGAAGCCGACATCGCGATCGAAGCCGACATCGCCATCGCGATAGCGGCCGGAATGCCGATGGCAAACGACCGAAGCGAGCGTTCTTGCCACGCTTGTTTCATGGTTTCGATCTCC
>WHUE01000336.1:0-276 GCA_009377375.1 Alphaproteobacteria bacterium
GTTCAGGAAGTTGTGCATTTCGGAAACGCGCTGCTCGAACATGGCGGGCTGGACGAATTCCCGGTGCCCATATCGACCCCAGGTTTTGATAACGCGCCCTACCTGGCCTCGGCGGTCTGGGTATGCCGCGATCCGGAAACCGGCATCCGCAACATGGGCGCCTATCGCGGCCAACTTAAAGGACCGCTGAAGACCGCGGTCTATGTCACCTCATCCCACGATTTCAGCAGGATATGGGAGAAATACAACGCGCGGGGCGTCCCGATGGAGGCGGCC
>WHUE01000336.1:286-532 GCA_009377375.1 Alphaproteobacteria bacterium
GCCATCCGTCTATTTCGCCAGCATCGAGATGTTGCCCTTCGGGCAGGATGAGATCGAAGTCGCAGGCGCGCTCCAGGGGGGGCCGGTGGAGATGGTGCGCTGCAAGATGGTGGACCTGGAAGTGCCCGCCCACGCCGAGATCGTGCTCGAAGGAAAGGTCAGGACGGATATTTTGGAGCCCGAGGGATCGTTCGGCGAGGCCCATGGATATTGTGATCCGCGAACGTTATCCTTCGTTTTTGAAAT
>WHUE01000337.1 GCA_009377375.1 Alphaproteobacteria bacterium
CAGTACATCCAGACCGGCGCGCTGCTGGCCTTCAACCACAAGGTTGCCTTTTCGCTGCTGACCTTCGCCGTGATCCTCGTCCTGCTGCTGGTTCACGCGCTCACCGGGCTGCGCGGGCGGCGCGCCGCGCGCTTCGTTCTGGTAGCCTATCTGTGCCTCACGCTGGCCTATCCGGGCGTGAAATTCGTCACCGACGTGGTCCTGACTTGAGGCATTGCTTTTTGTGCGGCGCAGCATTATGAATGCCTGTGTTTTAGTCAGTGCGGCGTGGTTGCCTAAATTATGACCATTCGAATCGGCCCAATCGAGCTCGACGATCCCGTCATCCTGGCGCCCATGTCGGGCGTGTCGGACCTGCCGTTCCGCCGGACCGTCAAACGCTGGGGCGCGGGCATGGTGGTCTCCGAGATGATCGCCAGCCAGGCGATGATCCATGCCAACCGCAAGACGATGAAGATGGTCGCGAACGGCGCCGACGAGCAGCCGATGGCGGTCCAGCTCGCCGGCTGCGAGCCCGGGCTGATGGCCG
>WHUE01000338.1 GCA_009377375.1 Alphaproteobacteria bacterium
CGTACCGCGACGGCGCATCCCTCACACAGACCGCAGCCCTGTTCGGCCTGTCCAAATCCGCGGTCCATCAGGCCTTTACCCGCTACGACCTGCCCCGCCGGCCGCCGAGAGTCAACCGCGGACCACTCCCAGCCGCCGTCCGCCCTCCCGACGACGCGCCGCCATGGCCCGTCCCCGTCGGGCGCGTCCCCGCCCGTCCTGAGCAGGACTGGCACACCCGAGCAGCATGCGCAGACCTTCCCACCGACCTGTTCTACCCGAACCACAACATCCAGACCGTCAAGGACATCGACCGCCGAGTCGTCGACGCGTGCAACCGCTGCCCTGTCCTCCCCGACTGTTTAGCCGTCGGCCTCCATGAAACCCACGGTATCTGGGGAGGCCACGCAACCGAAGACCGCGCCCGACTGCGCCGACGCCTCGGCCGCCGTAAAACCCGCACCTGCACCAACTGCAAAACCGCCTTCTCCGGCCGCAACAGCTCCCCCTACTGCTCCGAGGAGTGCAGAGAGAGGCGGGCAGCCGCAT
>WHUE01000339.1 GCA_009377375.1 Alphaproteobacteria bacterium
CAGTCTGTGCGTGACGGCCACCGTCGGCATCGCGATGGCCGGCAACCTGTTCACTTTCTTCGTCTTCTACGAGATGCTGACGCTCGCGACCTATCCGCTGGTGGTCCATCGCGGGACGCCGGCCGCGCTGCGCGCCGGCAACGTCTATCTGGCCTATACGCTGGTCGGCGGTGCGCTGCTGCTGACCGGCATCATCTGGCTGCAGACGCTGCTCGGGCCGGTCGAGTTCAAGCCGGGCGGGGTGATTGCCGGGCGCGCCATGGACGAGCCTGCGCTACTGCTGATCCCGTTCGTGCTCCTGGTCGCCGGGGTGGGCGTGAAAGCGGCGCTGGTGCCGCTGCACGGATGGCTGCCGCGGGCGATGGTGGCCCCGGCGCCGGTCTCGGCGCTGCTGCACGCCGTCGCCGTGGTCAAGGCGGGCGCGTTCGGTATCATACGCATCGTCTACGAAGTCTACGGTGTGGAAGTCGCCCACGCGCTCGGCGTCCTGCAGCCGCTCGGGTGGGTGGCGGCGGTGACCATCGTGTG
>WHUE01000033.1 GCA_009377375.1 Alphaproteobacteria bacterium
AGCGGCGTCTATGCCGGCCACGCCGCCCGGCGAGACGAAGGTGAAGCGGCGGTCGGCGCCGGTCTCCCAGTAGAAGTCGCTGGAGATGCGCACCAGCTCCTTGTAGCGCTGGCGCGATTCCACCAGCGCGTCGCGGAAATTGCGTTCCACCGAGGTGTTGCGGCCGAACATCATCGCCGTTTCGCCGGCGACGACGGGCACGAGGGTATATTCGAACCGCACCGGGGCGACAGCCTCGCCGCCGGGCACGGGCAGGTCGATCACGTCACGCAGGGGCACGCCGCGGCGCAGCGCCTCGGCGAGCTCGGGATGCAGGGGGCCGGACGCGCCCAGCCCCAGCGCCGTCGCGCAGGATTTCGTGTCGGCATTGGCGGCGATGACGGCGCCGTCGCAGCGCAGCAGCGCCGCCGGGCCGGGATAACCGGCCAGCCCGCCCGACACGAACAGCGTCTTCGCCGCCCTGAGAATCTCGGCGTCCTTCGACCGGCGGCTGGAAAACAGGATGTTCATCGGGGATTCATCGGGTTTGCGCAGCGGCGGTCCGGTCCCCGCCGGATCAGTAGCTGCGGTATCCCTGCGCCGGACGCCAGGCGGACGACGCGTTCGCCGCTGCGGACATCGCGGGCGTATGGCTGCGGAAGGAGGCGATGTCGAAGGAGGGCTTGCCGAACAGGTAGCCCTGACCGAGCTTCACGCCGCATTTCTGCAGCATGTTCACGCATTTCTGGTCCTCGATGCATTCGGCGATGGTGGCGACACCGAGATCGTGGCACAGCCCGACCACCGCCTTGAGAAACGCCTGGTAGCGCTTCTTGGTCATCGCGCTCTTGATGTACTGGCCGTCGATCTTGACCACGTCCACCTCCAGCGCATGCAGGTATTTCAGCGCGGCGGAACCGGCGCCGAAATCGTCCAGGCAGACGCGGTGCCCCATCGGCGCAGCCCCTGGATGAACGCGTTGGCCGCTTCCAGATCGTGGATCTTGGCGGATTCGGTGATCTCGAACATCAGCTGCGCGCGCAAGTCCTTGTTGGGCGCGAGCAGCTCGTGCAGCGCGGAGATGAACGCGGTGTTGGCGATGGAGCGCCCCGACAGGTTGACGGCAACGGTGTATTCCTGGCCGCTGCGGTTGGTCTTGTGGATCCAGTCCAGAACCTTGCGGCACATCGCCAGGTCGAAATCGGCGATGATGCCGGTGTTCTCGGCGAAGGTGATCATCTTGTAGGGCGACTTGCCGATGTCGCCGTTGAAGCGCGTCAGCGCCTCATAGTGATGGATTTCGTGCGTCGCCAGCGAGACGATCGGCTGGAACGCCACCTCGAACTGCTCGTTGCGCACGACGTCGCGGAACGAGTTCAGCGTCCTGGTGGTTTCCTGCGTCATCTTCTTGAGGTTTTCCGACATGCTCTCCATGTTGATCGCGGCCCCGCCGGTCTCGCAGAACCTGTTGATCGTATAGAGCAGGACCCGCGTCGAATCCTCGGCGTTCATGCCGTCCACGTCGGCGTCGACCGTGCCGGCGCTGACCTTCACGCCGACGCCCTTGGGGTCGGCGGACCTGATCATATCCTGGATGCGGTCGCGGATGCCGTCGATGTCGAGCGTGGCGCGATGAACCAGCCCGTAGGAGTCCTCGTCGAGCCGCGCCGCCGCCTGGCCGGAGGCCGAGTTCGCCTGCAGGCAGGCCCCCAGGGTCCGCATCAGGCTTTCGGACGCTTCCTTGTCCATAGAGCTGCGCAGCTGCGGCAGGTTCTGCGTGCGCAGCATGGTCAGCTTGAGGGACTCGCCGCGGTTCTCCGCCTCGCGCATCTGCTCGCTGGCGACCTCGGCGAAGGATTCCCTGTTCAGCAGCCCGCTCGCCAGGTCACGGTCCAGCGTCGCGGCGCGGTCCACGACGGACACGGCGGCGCCGAGCCGCAGCGCGAAGAAGAAGCAGCCGGGCAAGTCGGGCAGGTGGTAGCCGGTCAGCGACATCGGCGGGGTGGCCTTGTCGCCGGCGGCGAGGCGGATCGGCACGGGGTCGAGCCGCGAGCCCGGCGTCATGCCGCGCAGGAATTCGGCCATCAGCGGGCGGTCCTGCCTGGCCACCAGGTCGAGAAACAGCGCGCCGGACAGGCTCTCCGGCGGCTTGCCGACCAGCGACTGGGTCGCGCCGGCGGCGAAGGTGATGCGGCCCTCGGCGTTGATCTCCAGCAGCAGGTCCGCGGCGCAGAACGCCAGCGCGACGAAGCGGTCCCGCTCACGGCGCAGGGATTCGACATAGCCGGACACGCCTACCCCGGGCTGCTGGATAGGACTCGGCGCTGCTGACGTCATCGCTCTCGGTCCCTGACTTCGGTTTATTTCGCCTGTTTCGGAACTGGCGCGATCCTAGTCCCAAGGGCTTAACGAAACGTTTTCCGGGGTTCCGGCGCGAGACGCGGCGCGCAGCCTTGCGTGGCGGGCGCGCGCGCGGCACAGTCCGGCCATGTCCCGCCCCGGCGCCCCCCTGTCCGAGATCGAAACCTGGGTCTTCGACCTGGACAACACGCTGTATCCGGTGACGGAACGGCTGCTGGCCCAGATCGACCGCCATATGGGCGCCTTCGTCGCCCGCTTCCTCAACGTCGACGCCGAGGAGGCAAGGCGCATCCAGAAGAGCTATTTCCGCAAGTACGGGCTGACCCTGCGCGGGCTGATGATCCATCACGGGCTCGACCCCGTCCGCTACTACGACGAGATGACGCCGATGGATCTCAATGAGGTCGATCCCAACCCCGCCCTGGCCGACGCGATCCGCGCCATGCCGGGACGGAAGGTGATCTACACCAACGCCTCCGCCCACCATGCCGAGCTGGTGCTCGACCGGCTGGAGATGAACGGCGTGTTCGAGGGCGTCTTCGACATCGGCGCCGCCGAATACATCCCCAAGCCGGCGGTCGAGGCCTATCGCGTGCTGTGCGACAAATTCGGCATCGCCCCCGGCCGCGCCGCGATGATCGACGACATCGCCCGCAACCTGGAGCCCGCATGGACGCTGGGCATGACCACCGTGTGGATGAAGACCGACGCCGAATGGTCGAAGGGCGACGCGCCGGCCGAACATATCCACCACGTCACCGACGACCTGCTGGGCTGGATTCGCGACCTGCCCGGCGCGTGAGAGGCGGCGGGCGGCTGTTCCACGCCCTGCCGGAATGTTCTATTGTGCCGCCGCCGCGCATGCGGCCCGGACCAACGGCAATAAGCAAAGCGAGACCATGAGCGCGGAGACCCTGCAAGCCACCATAGACGCCGCCTGGGAGGACCGGGCCGACATATCCCCCGCCACCGGCGGCGCAGTCCGCGACGCCGTCGAGGCCGCGCTGGACGGGCTGGATTCCGGCGCGTTCCGCGTCGCGGAGAACACCGGCAACGGCTGGACCGTGAACCAGTGGCTGAAGAAGGCCGTGCTGCTGTCGTTCCGGCTCTACGACAACGTCGCCATGCCCGGCGGGCCGGCCGACCCGGTGCGCGGGCAGAACGCCTGGTACGACAAGGTCTCGCCGAAATTCGCCGGCTGGGACGACGCCCGGTTCCGCGAGGCGGGCTTCCGCGCCGTGCCCGACTGCACGGTGCGCCGGGGGGCTTATCTCGCGCCCGGCGTGGTGGTGATGCCGAGCTTCGTCAATATCGGCGCCTATGTCGATTCCGGCACCATGGTCGACACCTGGGCGACCATCGGCTCCTGCGCGCAGATCGGGAAGAACTGCCATATCTCCGGCGGCGCGGGCATCGGCGGGGTGCTCGAGCCGCTGCAGGCCGACCCGGTGATCGTCGAGGACGGCTGCTTCATCGGCGCGCGCTCCGAGGTCGCCGAGGGCGTGATCGTGGAGAAGGGCGCGGTGCTGTCGATGGGAGTGTTCCTCGGCGCATCGACCAAGATCGTCGACCGCGACACCGGCGAGGTGTTCTCGAAGCGCGTGCCGGCCTTCTCCGTCGTCGTGCCCGGCACGCTGCCCGGCAGGAAGCTGCCCGACGGCAGCCCCGGCCCGGCGCTCTACTGCGCGGTCATCGTGAAGCGGGTGGACGAACAGACCCGGGCGAAGACCTCGATCAACGACCTGTTGCGCGCGTGAGCACGGGGCCGGACGCGGTCGCGCTTGCCCGGGCGCTGATCCGCTGTCCCAGCGTCACGCCGGCGGACGCGGGCGCGCTGGACACGCTGCAGGAGGCGCTCGGGGGTCTCGGCTTCGCCTGCCACAGGATGACGTTTTCCGAGACGGGCACGCCCGATATCGACAATCTGTATGCGCGAATCGGGACAAATGGTCCCAATTTATGCTTCGCCGGCCATACCGACGTGGTGCCGGTGGGCGACGCGCAGGGCTGGACCGTGGACCCGTTCGCGGCCGAGGTGATCGACGGCGTGCTGTACGGGCGCGGGGCCAGCGACATGAAGGGCGCCATCGCCGCCTTCGTGACGGCCGCCGGGCGCTTCATCGCCCGCCATGGCGCGGCGCTGCCCGGCTCCATCAGCCTGCTGATCACCGGCGACGAGGAAGGACCGTCGGTCAACGGCACGAAGAAGGTTCTCGGCTGGCTGGCGGAGAAGGGCGAGAGGCTGGATGCCTGCCTGGTGGGCGAGCCGACCAACCCCGGGCGGCTGGGCGAGATGATCAAGATCGGCCGGCGGGGCTCGCTGTCCGGCTTCGTCACCATGCACGGCGTGCAGGGCCATACCGCCTATCCGCACCTTGCCGACAACCCGCTGCACCGGCTGGTGGCGGCGCTGCACGACATCGCGTCGGCGCCGCTGGACGACGGGACCGGGCATTTCCAGCCGTCGAACCTGCAGCTCACCTCCGTCGACGTGGGCAACACGGCGACCAACATCATCCCCGGCGCGGCGCGCGCGACGTTCAACCTGCGGTTCAACGACCGCCATACCAGCGCGTCCCTGATGCGCTGGCTGACGGAGCGCCTCGACGCCGTGGGCGGCGAATACGAGATCGACTGGCAGGTCACCGGCGAAGCCTTCCTCACCCCGCCCGGCCCGCTGAGCGCGGCGATCGCGGCGGCGGTGACGAAGGCCACCGGGCTGACGCCGGAGCTCAGCACCACCGGCGGCACCTCCGACGCGCGGTTCATCAAGGATTTCTGCCCAGTGGCCGAGTTCGGGCTGATCAGCCAGACCATGCACAAGGTGGACGAGCGCGCGGCCGTTTCCGACATCGAGGCGCTGGCCGACATTTATGAGGCGGTGCTGGACGGCTGGTTCGCGGCGGATATGGACGGACGATGATTACCGCGCGCGAAGCCAGCGCGGGTCTCTACGGCGCCTGGCGGCTCGCCCGGCTCGATGCCGGCGGCGTCGGACATTTCGAGAACACGGTCGAGGGATTCTGGCGGTCGTTCTACGCCGCGCTGATCGTGCTGCCGGCCTACATCATCCTGGTGCTGCTGCGCCTTGCCGATAACCCGCCGGAGGTCGGTCCGCTTTCCGTGCTGGCGATCCACGCCATCGCCTATGTCGCGGGCTGGTTCGCGCTGCCTTTCGCGATGTACTACGTCACCGGCTGGTT
This sequence comes from Alphaproteobacteria bacterium, assembly GCA_009377375.1. Taxonomy (GTDB): domain Bacteria; phylum Pseudomonadota; class Alphaproteobacteria; order MPNO01; family UBA2964; genus WHUE01. The sequence goes on from WHUE01000033.1 coordinate 5,544, forward strand.
CGACCGGCGGGAATACTATTTCCGCTATATCTGCGCCTATAACTGGGCGTCGGTGCTGCAGATCGCGGTGTTCCTGTTAATCACGGCGATCGCCGCCAGCGGCGCGCTGCCCGCGGGCACGGCGATGGCGGCCACACTGGCCGCCACCCTCGCGATCCTGGTCTATCAGGGGTTCATCGCCCGGGTGACGCTCGGGGTGCCGGTCGGCGGCGCCATCGGCATCGTGGTCCTGGACCTGGTCATCAGCCTGATCCTGAACGGATACACCAACGGGCTTCTGCATCCGAAGATGTAGGGCCGGCGCGCGGGCGATGACCTTCGCCGGTCCGCCCGGTCAGGGATAGAGAACCCCGGTCAGGTACAGCCCGTCCGGCGGGGCGGTGGGGCCGCCGCGGGCGCGGTCGCGGGCGGCCAGGGCGTCGGCCACATCGGCCGCGGTCCATCGGCCGGCGCCCACCAGCTCCAGCGTGCCGGCGATGTTGCGCATCTGGTGGTGCAGGAAGGACGGTGCGCGGGCGGCGATCCGGATCTCGTCGCCGTCGCGGACGACGTCGAGTGCGGTGAGCGTCTTCACCGGCGTCTTCGCCTGACACAGGCTGGCACGGAAGGTGGTGAAATCGTGCTTGCCGACCAAACATCGGGAAGCCGCCTGCATGGCGGCCTCGTCCAGCCGGCGGGCGACGTGCCAGACGCGCCCGATCTCCAGCGCCGGCGGCGCGCGGCGGTTGAGGATGCGATAGAGATAGCGCCGCTCGGTCGCGGAAAAACGGGCGTGGAAATCGTCGCCGACCGCCGCCGCGTCGAGCACCGCCACCGCCTCGCCCGCCATGCGCAGATGGGCGTTGAGCGCGTCGCGCACCGTGCCGGCCGCCGCCTCGCGGGCGATGTCGACATGGGCGGCCTGGCCGGTGGCGTGCACGCCGGAATCGGTGCGCCCCGCCCCCTGAACCGTCGCCTGCTCGCCGCAGAAGCCGAGCACGGCCGCTTCCAGCGCGGCCTGCACCGAGGGACCGTTGTCCTGGCGCTGCCAGCCGACATAGCCGCGCCCGTCATATTCGACCGTCAGGCGGAACCGCGTCACGGCAGCACCGTGCCCGGCGGCAGGGCGTAGCCGCGCAGGAACGCCGCCGCGTCCATCGCCGCCCGGCCCGGCCGCTGCAATCGCAGCAGCCGCAGCGCGCCATCGCCGCAGGCCACCGTCGGCGCGTCGTCCAGCACCGTGCCCGGCGCGGCGCCGGGGCGGGCGGGCGCGACGGCGGCGGCGGCCACCCGGATGCGCGCCCCGTCATGCGCGAACCAGGCGCCGGGCCAGGGATCGAAACCCCGCACCCGGCGTTCCAGCGCCGCCGCGTCCTCGCGCCAGTCGAGCCGGGCCTCGTCGCGGTCGAGCTTGCGTGCGTAGGTCGCGCCCTCCGCCGGCTGCGGCGTCGGCGTCAGCGTGCCGGCAGCGAGGCCGTCGAGCGCCTCGACGATCAGCCGCGCGCCGAGCGCGGCCAGCGCGTCGTGCAGCGCCCCGGCGGTCGTGTCCGGCCCGATCGGCACGGCGTCGCGGAGCAGCATGGCGCCGGTGTCCAGCCCTTCGTCCATCTGCATGATGGTGACGCCGGTCGCCGCGTCCCCGGCGAGGATGGCGCGCTGGATCGGCGCCGCGCCGCGCCAGCGGGGCAGCAGCGAGGCATGGATGTTGATGCAGCCGAACCGCGGCGCGTCCAGCACCGCGCCGGGCAGGATCAGACCGTAGGCCATGACGACGGCAGCGTCGGCGCCGAGCGCGGCGAACGCCTTCTGCGCCTCCGCGTCCTTCAGCGATTTCGGATGGCGCACGGCGAGGCCAAGCGCGTCGGCGGCGTCGTGGATCGCGGTCCGGCGCTCGCGCTGGCCGCGCCCGGCCGGGCGGGGCGGCTGGGTATAGACGCAGGCGATCCCGTGGCCGGCCGCAACGAGGGCCTTCAGCGCCGGGGCCGCGATGTCCGCCGTGCCCATGAAGACGAGGCGGAGCTGCGCCATGGGGTTACGCGCCTGCCGGCGCTCCCGCCTTCTTCTGCTTGGTCATCTTGCGCAGGATCATGCTGCGCTTGAGCATCGAGATGTGATCGACGAACAGGATGCCGTCCAGATGGTCCATCTCGTGCTGTATGCAGGTCGCGAGCAGGCCGCCGGCCTCGATCTCGCGGATCTCGTTGTGGTAGTCGAGGAAGCGCACGCGGATGCGCTCGGGCCGCACCACCTCGGCGTACTGGTCGGGGAAGGACAGGCAGCCTTCCTCGTGCAGGTTGCTCTCGTCCGACACGTCGAGCAGCTCCGGGTTGGCGAGGCAGAGCGGGTCGCGCTCGCCCGTCGGCGACACGTCGATGACGATGACGCGCCTGTGCACCGCCACCTGCGGCGCGGCCAGCCCGATTCCGGGGGCAGCGTACATGGTCTCCAGCATGTCGTCCATCAGCCGGCGGATGTCGTCGTCTACCGTATCCACCCTGTAGCATTTCTTCTTCAGGATCGGGTCCGGAGCCTTGACGATGGAAAGCAGGGCCATGATGCGCGCGAGTTTGGAATCGGTTTAGGAAGACCCCCTAACTAGGGTCCGCGCGCGCGCCCGTCAAGCACGGCGGCGCGACGCCGCACCGGGGCCGGCCGCATGCCGGGGCGCGCGATTCGCCCCGTGCGTGGTAGTCTCCGCTCGGGCGCGCGAATGGTGGAGGCGCTGCATGGAACCTGATCTGATCCTCGGCATCGTGGGCGGGGCGGCGGTCGCGGCGCTGGCGGTCTTTCTGCTGCTGCGCGGCCGGCGCGGCGGCGACGAGGCGCGGCTGGCGCAGATGGTGGCGGAGGTATCCTCCGCCCAGGCGCAGCTCGCCGGGCGGCTTAGCCAGATCGCCGAGACCGGCGCGGCCGCGCAGAGCCAGCTCGGCGAGCGCATGCAGGCGCAGGAACGCGCCATCACCAAGACGCTGGAGGAGCGGCTGGCGGAGCTGACCCGGCGGGTCGGCGACAGCCTGCAGCAGAACACCACCAAGGCCGCCGAATCCATGTCGGAGCTGAAGCAGCGCCTGGCGGTGATCGACGCGGCGCAGAAGAACATCACCGAGCTGTCGGGCCAGGTCGTCGGGCTGCAGGACATCCTGTCCAACAAGCAGGCGCGCGGCGCGTTCGGCGAGGTGCAGCTCCAGGACCTCGTGCAGGCCGCGCTGCCGCCCTCGGCCTACAGCTTCCAGGCGACGATGGGCAACGGGCGGCGCGCCGACTGCCTGATCCTGCTGCCCGACCCGCCCGGCCCGCTGGTGGTCGACGCCAAGTTCCCGCTCGAAAGCTACCGCGCCCTGATGGCGACGGCGGACGATGCCGCGCGCACGGTCGCCGGCCGGCGCTTCGCCGCCGACGTGCTGGTCCATGTGAAGCACATCGCCGAGCGCTACATCGTGGCGGGGGAGACCGCCGAATCCGCCCTGATGTTCCTGCCGTCCGAATCGATCTACGCCGAGCTGCACGCGAATTTCGCCGAGGTGGTCGACAAAAGCTACCGGGCGCGGGTGTGGATCGTCTCTCCCACCACGCTGATGGCGACGCTGAACACGGTGCGCGCCGTGCTCAAGGACGCCCATATGCGCGAGCAGGCCGGCGTGATCCAGCAGGAGGTGATGACCATGCTGCAGGACCTCGCCCGGCTGGACGACCGGGTGGCGAACCTGCAGAAGCATTTCGACCAGGCCAGCGACGACATCCGCCAGATCCGCATCTCCACCGACAAGGTCACGCGGCGCGGCGAGCGCATCGGCGAGCTGGAGCTCGGCGAGGACGGGTCCGAGCCCGCCCTGCCCGACGGCACCGCCGAGATCCGCCGGCTGACGCCGGGCGGCTGAGGGGTTCGACCCTGCCGCGTCCTAGATCGACCGCCGCGCCTTGAGCGCGGCGGAGATGGTGCCGTCGTCGAGATAGTCGAGCTCGCCGCCGACCGGCACGCCGTGGGCCAGCCGCGTCACCGTCACGCCGCACGCGGCGAGCCGCTCGGCGACGTAGTGCCCGGTGGTCTGGCCCTCGACGGTGGCGGAGGTGGCAAGGATGATTTCGGTCACCGCCGGATCGGCGGCGCGGCCGGCCAGCGTGTCGATGTTGAGGTCTTCCGGCCCGCGCCCGTCCAGCGCCGACAGCGTGCCGCCGAGCACGTGGTAACGCCCCGCGAAGGCGGCGGTACGCTCCAGCGCCCACAGATCGGCCACCTCCTCCACCACGCAGATCAGGCCGGGATCGCGGCGTTCGTCGGTGCAGATGGCGCAGGGCGCGGTCACGTCCAGGTTGCCGCAGACGGGGCAGACGCGGATGGCCTCGGCCGCCGCCGACAGGGCCTCGGCCAGCGGCTGGAGCAGGCTTTCGCGGCGCTTGATCAGATGCAGCGCGGCGCGGCGGGCCGAGCGGGGGCCGAGCCCCGGCAGCCGCGCGAGAAGCTGGATCAGCCGTTCTATTTCCGTGCCGGGCATGACGCGCCCAGAGCCTCCTGCATGCGGGACGGGATCAGAACGGCAGCCCCATCCCAGGCGGCAGGTTGAGCCCGCCGGTGATCTTCGACATCTCCTCCTGCACCCGGGCCTCGATCTTGCCCTTGGCGTCGGCGGAGGCGGCGACGATCAGATCCTCCACCACGGTGACGTCGTCGCCGTTGAACAGCGAAGGGTCGATCTTCACCTTGCGCATCTCGCCCTTGCCGTTGAACATGACGGTGACCAACCCGCCGCCGGAGCTGCCCGTCACCTCCAGCCCGGCGAGGCGCGCCTGCATCTCCTGCATCTGCTGCTGGACCTGCTGCGCCTGTTTCATCATCTGGCCGAGGTTCTTCATGATACGGGATCTCCGTCCTCTGGATCGTCTTCATCGTCGTCGGGGGCCGGCAACGGGGCCGCGTCGGGCGGCTCGGCCTCGCGCTCGTAGACCGCCTCGACCCGCGCGCCGGGAAAGGTCTCGAGCGCGGCCCGCACCAGCGGGTGGTTGACCGCCGCGCCGTGACGCGCCGCCGCCGCCGCATCGCGCTGTTCCTGCAAGGTCGGATCGCCCTCGTCCGACGACACGCTGACCAGCCATTGGGCCCCGGTCCAGTCGCGCAGCCGCGCGGCGACCCGCGTCGCGAGATCCGACGGCGCATTGGGCCCTGGGCGGAACTCGACATGCCCCGGCTGAAAGCGCACCGGATGCGTATCCGCGACGAGATGGGCATGCAGCAGCGCCTCGCGCCGCTCTGCGAATAACGCGACCAGCTCGGCAAAGTTCTGCGGCCCCGTTGGCGCGGGCGGACCGGGATCGGGCGGGGCCAGGGCCTCGGGCGGCGCGGCGAACTCCGCCTGCGGCTGGCGCAGGGCCGAGGCGCGCGCGCCGCCGCCCCCGCTGCCGCCCGGCGCGGAGGGCGCAGGCGCGGCGCCGGAGGCCGCCACGGGCGCGGAAGGCGGGCCGGCGGCGCCGTTGTCGCGAGACGACGCCGGCGGGGCGGCGGCGTTGCCGCGCAGGCTTTCGGCCAGCTCCGCCGGGCTCGGCAGATCGGCGAGATAGGCGAGGCGGATCAGCACCATCTCGGCCGCCTGCGTGGCCGACGGCGCGTTGCGCACCTCGCCCAGCCCCTTGAGCAGCACCTGCCACACGCGGGAGAGCACCGGCACGGAGAGCGTCTCCGCCATCTTCCCGCCGCGGATGCGGTCCATCTCGGCGATACCGGGGACCGCGGCGGCTTCGGGCGCGAGGCGCAGCCGGGTCAGCCAGTGGGTCACGTCCAGCAGGTCCTGCAGCACGATGGCGGGGTCGGCGCCGGCGCTGTAGAGCCCGCCGAAGATGTCGAGCGCCTCGGACACCGCGCCCCTCATCAGCGCGTCGTACAGGTCGTAGATGCGCTCGCCGTCGGCAAGGCCGAGCATATCGCGCACCAGCGTCTCGGTCACCTCGCCGCCGTCTTCCATCCCGGCATGGGCGATGGCCTGGTCCATCAGCGACAGCCCGTCGCGCACGGAGCCGTCGGCCGCCCGCGCGATCAGCCCCAGCGCGCCCTCGGCGACCTTCGCGCCTTCCTGTTCGGCGATGGAGGCGAAATGCCTCACCAGCACCCCGGCGTCGACGCGGCGCAGGTCGAAGCGCTGGCAGCGCGACAGCACCGTGACCGGCACCTTGCGGATTTCGGTGGTGGCGAAGACGAATTTCACGTGCTCCGGCGGCTCTTCCAGCGTCTTCAGCAGCGCGTTGAACGCCGCCGTCGACAGCATGTGCACTTCGTCGATGATGTAGATCTTGTAGCGCGCCGAGGTCGGCCGGTAGCGCACTCCGTCGATCAGCTCGCGGATGTCGTTGACGCCGGTGCGGCTGGCCGCGTCCATCTCCAGCACGTCGACATGGCGGTCCTCGGCGATGGAGACGCAGTGCTCGCACTGCCCGCAGGGCGCGGCGGTGGGTCCGCCGGCGCCGTCCGGCCCGACGCAGTTGAGGGCGCGGGCGATGATCCGCGCCGTCGAGGTCTTGCCGATGCCGCGCACCCCGGTCAGCACGAAGGCGTGCGGCAGCCGGTCGGCCGCGATGGCGTTGGTGAGCGTGCGCACCATCGCCTCCTGGCCGATCAGCCCGGCGAAGGTCGTCGGCCGGTACTTGCGCGCGAGCACGCGGTAGGGCTGGGGCTGTGCGCTGTCGTTCATCCGGGCTGCGTCGCCTTGTGCGTATGGGGCGCGGGAGCGCCGGGTGGGAGACTGGACGAGCGACCCGGGAAAAACCCGTTACGGCTGCTTCCTTCCGGACCTGACCGGGTTGGCGAGCGTTCCCGTCCGCCGCCAGCCTCCCGCGGGCACTATATCAGGATCGAACCCGCCGCCCCAAGACTCGATCCGGGATTTGCGCCCCTTTGCGCGGCCTGGGGCCCTGTGCGACAACTTGTCCATGAAAGCGCCCAATTTCTATGCCGAAACCGGGCTCGACCGCATGGCGATGCGGCGCGGCGACGAGGTGTGGCTGCGCGGGCTGCTGGAGGCCGCGGACAGCGTGATCCTGCCGGTCTGGCGGGCGCGCAGCCTGGTGCTGCGCGGGGCCGACGCGCCCCGGATCGTCACCGTGACGATCGCGGAGGCGACGGCGCTGCTCGCGGACGGGGCGGAGCCGCTGTTCCTCGGCATGCGGGCGGGCTGCGCCCATTTCGCGCTCGACCTGTCCGACTGTGAGGCGCCGGACGCGCTGCCCTGCCTGAACGGACGGGGCGAGTTCGTCGATCTGCGCGAGGTCGGACCCGACATGCCGCAGGAGGAAGGCGGCGTGCTGGCCTATGCGCGCGGGCTGGCGCACTGGCACCGCACCCACCGGTTCTGCGGCCGTTGCGGTGCGGCGACGGAAGCCCGCGAGGCCGGCCATGTGCGGCGCTGCACCGACCCCGGTTGCGGCGCGTCGCATTTCCCGCGCACCGACCCGGCGGTGATCATGCTGGTGAGCAGCGGCGACAGGGTGCTGCTGGGCCGCAAGGCGGAATGGCCGGCCGGGCGATATTCCGTACTGGCGGGGTTCGTCGAGCCGGGCGAGACGCTGGAAGGCGCGGTCGCGCGCGAGGTGATGGAGGAAGCCGGCGTGCCGGTCGCCGACGTGCGCTACCATTCGTCCCAGCCCTGGCCCTTCCCGGCCTCGCTGATGCTGGGCTTCTTCGCCACCGCGCTGGACGACACGCTGACGGTGAACCGCGACGAGCTGGAGGATGCCCGCTGGTTCACCCGCCGGGAGCTGACCCACGAGGACCCCGGCTACCGGATCCGCCCGCGCTCCGATTCGGTCGCCCGCCGCCTGATCGCCGACTGGCTGGACGGGAACGAGACGTAATCCCGCATGCTAATCCGTCTCGTCCGGCCTGCCGCCGAAGCGGAACGGGTCGGCGGGATAGGTGCCGACGATGCGCACCTCGTGGGTGAAGAAGGCAAGTTCCTCCAGCGCCAGCTTCAGCGGCCGGTCCTCGGGGTGGCCCTCGACATCGGCATAGAACTGCGTCGCGTTGAAGCTGCCGCCGACCATGTAGCTTTCCAGCTTGGTCATGTTGACGCCGTTGGTGGCGAAGCCGCCGAGCGCCTTGTAGAGCGCGGCCGGGACGTTGCGCACGCGGAAGACGAAGGTGGTGACCAGCCGGTCCTCGTCCGGCCGGCGCTTCACCGGGCGGCGGGCGAGCACGACGAAGCGGGTGGTGTTGTGGTCCGCGTCCTCGATATTCGCGCGCAGGGATTTGAGCCCGTAGATCTCGCCCGCCAGCGACGAGGCGATGGCGGCTTCGGTGACGTCGCCGCGCTCGGCCAGCTCCGCCGCCGCGCCGGCGGTGTCGGCATGGACGATGGCCTGCAGCCCCAGCTTGCGGATCATGCCGCGGCATTGCGACAGCGCATGCACGTGGCTGCGCACGATCCGGATGGATTTCATCGTCGCCCCCTTCGGCGCGAGCAGATGATGGTTCACCCGCAGGAACCGCTCGCTCACGATATGGAGGCCCGATTCGGGCATCAGCCGGTGGATGTCCGCGACCCGTCCCGCGACCGAGTTCTCGATCGGGGTCATGGCGTATTTCGCGCGGCCCTCGTGGACGGCGGCGAACATGTCCTCGAAGGTCTGCTGCGGCAGGGCGTGCATGTCGGGAAAGGCGTGCCGGCACGCCAGGTGGGAATAGGCGCCGGGCATGCCCTGAAAGACGATGGTGCTGGACGGTCGCCGGCTGCTGGCCATGGGATCAGGCGGGCCTGTTGAGGGGGTCGAGCCGGGCGCGCGCCCGCGCGAGGTCGGCCGGAGTATCGACACCGTCCGGCACCGTGTCAACGAGCGCCACGTCGATGCGCATGCCGGCCTCGAGCGCGCGGAGCTGCTCCAGCCGCTCGCGTGCTTCCAGCACGCCTTCGGGCAGGGCGACGAACCGCGCCAGCGCGGCGCGGCGGAAGGCGTAGATGCCGATATGGTGGTAGAGCGGGCCGTCGCCGGACGGGATCGCCGCGCGGCTGAAATAGAGCGCCCGCCCCGACGCGGCCCCCGGCGCCAGCGAAGCCGCGACCTTGACCGCGTTGGGGTCGTCGCGCTCCGCCGCGTCGCGGATCTCGGCGGCCAGGGTGGCGATATCCACGGCGGGGTCGGCCAGCAGCGCGAACACCGCGCGCACCACGGCCGGGTCGATCGCCGGCAGATCGCCCTGCAGGTTGATCACCGCGTCGAACGCGCCGCCGGGATCGAGCGCCTGGACCGCCTCGAAGGCGCGGTCGGAGCCGGAGGGGTGATCGGCGCGCGTCATCACCGCCTCGCCGCCCGCGCCGCGCACCGCATCGGCGATCGCCGCATCGCCGCAGGCGACCACGACCGGGCCGATTCCGGCCGCCACCGCGCGGCGCCAGACATGGACGATCATGGGCGCGCCATGAATATCGGCCAGCGGCTTGTCCGGCAGCCGGGTCGAGGCCAGCCGCGACGGAATCACCACCAGGGGGTTGGTCGGCAGGGTCATGCATTTATCCGCGCAACGTGTTCCGGCACCCGGAATAGCACCCGCGCGCCGCTGCGGCAATTCGCCGCCGCGCGGGATTCGACAGCCCCGGACGAAATGGCTAAACTCCGCCCGCTTTTCCGGGCCGCCGGGCCCGGGACGCCCATGTCATTGCGTTTGCAGCGGATCGCGGGTTTTCGTATGTCCAGCTTCGAGATCAACAAGATCATCGGTGCCGTCCTGACGGCCATGCTCGTCGCGATGGTGGTCGGCAAGATCGGCGACAGCATCGTGCAGCCGCGCAAGCACACGGCGGTGGCCGTCGCCACCGGCGGCGGCCAGCCGGCAGGGGCTCCGGCGCCCGCCAAGGAACCGGAGAAGCTGGAGCCCATCGGCCCGCTGCTGGCCAAGGCCGACGCCGAAGCGGGCGCCAAGGAAGCGCGCAAATGCGCCACCTGCCACGACCTGACCAAGGCCGCCAAGAAGAAGATCGGCCCGCCGCTGTGGAACGTCGTCAACCACGACAAGGCGGGCCACGATTTCGCCTATTCCGGCGCCATGAAGGAGAAGGACGGCAAGTGGACCTATGAGGATCTCGCCGCCTTCCTGCACAATCCCAAGGGCTTCGTGGCGGGCACCAAGATGGCCTTCCCGGGGATCAAGAAGCCGTCCGACCTGGCAAACGTCATCGCCTATCTGCGCACGCTGAGCGATTCGCCCGCGCCCCTGCCCTGACGGAAAGCGGGCCTGACCGGCCCGCAAGCTCCGTAACGCCTTGTTAACACTGCGGCGGTAGCCTTCTCGCCTGATGGACTCATGGCGGGGGACGGCTTCTATGTCAGATCGCGGTATGGCGAACGAAACGGCGGCGCAATTCAGCGAGCGGCGCATGGTCGGGCGGGCCCTGGCGCGCTGGGACGCGCTCCGCGGCGAACGCCGCTTTCCCAACCGGGCGGATTGCGAAGCGTTCGGCGAAAGCGGTCTTGCCGACAACATGTTCCTGATCGAGGTGACCAGGAACGAGGACCATGACGAGGTCGTCAGCAGCGGCCCCACCTTCCGCAGCGCGCTGGCGATCGATCCGGTGGGCCGCAAGGCGATGAAGGTCCTGCCGTCGGCGACCGAGCGCGGGCTGTCGTTCTGCCGCGTGGCCGCGGAGCTGAAGAAGCCCGTCGCCGATGTCGGCCAGTTCACCAACGCGCGGGGAGAGGAAGTCCTGTACCGCTCCATCCTGCTGCCGCTGTCGGACGACCAGGAGAACATCAACTATCTGCTCGGCGCCTTCAGCTACAAGGTCGCCGCCTGAGGGCGCCGCCGGACAACCGGCCTCTCCGTCCCAGTCCCGGCTTTTCCTGACCGGGGATTCGCGCCACACTGGCGCATGATCGACATCTGCCCCCAGGATTTCATCGATTTCGCCGCCGAGCTCGCCGACGCCGCCGCGCCAGTGCTGCGCCGGCATTTCCGCGTCCCCGTCGCCATCGACATCAAGGCCGACGAAAGCCCGGTGACGATCGCGGACCGCGACGCGGAATCGGCCATGCGCGCGCTGATCGAGGCGCGCTATCCCGATCACGGCATTTTCGGCGAGGAATTCGGCGCGACCCGGGCCGACGCCGAGCTGGTCTGGGTCCTGGACCCGATAGACGGCACCCGCGCCTTCATCACCGGCAAGCCCATGTTCGGCACGCTGATCGCGCTGGTCAGGAACGGCGCGCCGCTGCTGGGGCTCATCAACCAGCCGGTGACCGGCGAACGCTGGCTGGGCGTGACCGGCCGGAAGACCCTCTTCAACGGCGTGCCCTCCACCGTCAGACGCTGCCCGACGCTGGCCGGCGCGGTGCTGAACACGACCTCGCCGGCGCTGTTTTCCGGCGAGGATTCGGTGCGTTTCGGCCAGCTCTCCGCCGCGGCGCGCGACACGCATTACGGCGGCGACTGCTATGCCTACGGGCTGCTGGCCAGCGGCTTCATCGATCTGGTCGCCGAGGCCGGGCTCAAGCCTTACGACTACTGCGCGCTGGCGCCGATCGTCACCGGGGCGGGCGGCGCGATGACCGACTGGGGGGGGCGCGCGCTCACGCTCGGGTCCGACGGGCGGGTGGTCGCGGCGGGCGACCCCGCCCTGCTGGTGCAGGCCGTCGAGGTTCTGGCGGGCTGAACGGGCCCGCCATCCCGGCAAGAGGGTTGATACGAGGCCTCCAGCGCCACAATATCCAAGGCACCGGTCATGACGTCACACCCGGAAAGGGTCCGAATCCCATGCGCCTCACGACAGCTATCGCCGCCCTCCTGCTGCTGGCCGCCGCGGCGCCCGCGACGGCGGCGGAGCCGAAGGCGAAGGTGACCGACGGCCATGCGCTGTCGTTGGCCGACGCGCCGAAATACGGCCCGGGCTTCACCCATCTGGAATACGTGGACCCGGACGCGCCGAAGGGCGGCGAGGTGCGGCTGCATTCCATCGGCAGCTTCGACAGCTTCAATCCGTACGTGATCAAGGGCAGCCCGGCGGCGGGGCTGTCCAATGTCTTCGAGACGCTGATGGTCTCCGCAGAGGACGACATCCTGACCGAGTACGGGCTGATCGCGAAATCGGTCGAGGTGCCGGAAGACCTGTCCTACGTCACCTATACGCTGCGCGAGGAGGCGCGCTTCCACGACGGCACGCCCATCACCGCCGACGACGTGGTGTTCAGCCTGAACCTGCTGAAGGAGCACGGCCAGCCGTTCTACCGCTTCTACTACGCCAATATCGCGCGCGCGGAGAAGCTGGGCCCGCACAGGGTGAAGTTCCACTTCAGCGGCCCGCCGAACCGCGAGCTGCCGCAGATCACCGGCCAGCTCCCCGTGCTGTCCCGGGCCTACTGGTCGAAGCGCGACTTCACCAGGAGCACGATGGATATTCCCGTCGGCAGCGGCCCCTACAGGATCAAGTCGTTCGAGCCCGGCCGCTTCATCGTCTACGAGCGGGTGGAGGACTGGTGGGGCAAGGACCTGCCGATCAACAGGGGGCGCTACAATTTCGGCACGATCCGCTACGATTTCTACCGCGACCCCGTGGTCGCGCTGGAGGCGTTCAAGGCCCACAAGTACGACTTCCGGCTGGAGAACTCGTCGAAGGACTGGGCGACGGGCTACAACTTCCCCGCCCGGCGCGACGGCGCCGTCCGGGTCGAGGAACTGCCGCATGACCAGCCGACCGGCATGCAGGCGTTCGCCTTCAACCTGCGGCGCGACAAGTTCCGCGATCCCCGCGTCCGCCAGGCGCTCGGCTACGCCTTCGATTTCGAATGGTCGAACCAGAACCTGTTCTACGGCCAGTACACGCGGACGAAGAGCTACTTCTCCAACTCGGAGCTGGCCGCGCGCGAGAAGCCGTCGGAAGCCGAGCTGAAGCTGCTGGAGCCGTTGCGCGGCAAGGTGCCGGACGAGGTGTTCACCACGGTTTACGAGCCGCCTTCCACCGACGGCAGCGGCATCCGGCCCAACCTGCGCAAGGCGCTGCTGCTGCTGCGCGACGCGGGCTGGCTGGTGAAGAACAACCGGCTGATCGATCCGAAGTCCGGCCAGCCGCTGGAGATCGAGTTCCTGCTGGTCAGCCCCGCCTTCGAGCGCGTGGTCGCGCCCTTCCTGCGCAACCTGGAGCGGCTGGGGGTGAGGGGGCAGATCCGCGTCGTGGATTCGGCGCAGTACCTGAACCGGCTCCGCAGCTTCGATTTCGACGTCGTCGTCCAGTCCTTCGGCCAGTCGGCCTCGCCCGGCAACGAGCAGCGCGATTACTGGCATTCCGAGGCCGCCGACCGGCCCGGCAGCCAAAACGTGATCGGCATCGAGAACCCGGCGGTTGATGCGCTGGTCAAGGCGGTGATCGAGGCGCCGAACCGCGCCTCGCTGATCGAGGCGTGCCGGGCGCTGGACCGGGTGCTGCTGTGGAACCACTACCTGATCCCGCAATGGCACATCCGCAGCGACCGCGTCGCCTGGTGGGACCGGTTCGGCCGTCCGGACAAGAAGCCCGCCTACGGCGTCGGATTCAATTCCTGGTGGGTCGACGTCGCCAAACCCGTGCCGCCGCCCACCGACGCCCCCCGCGACGGCGGCTAGCATGATCCGTCTTCGCCCCGCGACGCATGCGCTGCTGGGACTCGGCGCCGCCCTCTGGCTCGCCGCCGCCGCGCCGCCCGCAGCCGCGCAGGCGGCGGACACCACGGCGCGGCATGGCATCTCAGTCTTCGGCGACCTCAAATACCCGGCCGGCTTCCCCCATTTCGACTACGTGAACCCGGACGCGCCCAAGGGCGGGACGCTGTCGACCTGGAACGTCGGCACCTTCGAGACGATGAACCCGTTTCTCCTGAAGGGGCGCGAAGAAGACCTGGCAGCCGGGCTGCTGTTCGACACGCTGATGACCCGGGCGGAGGACGAGCCGGACGCCATGTACGGGCTGGTGGCGCAATCGGTTGAATTGGCCGGGGACGGAAGCTGGGTCGCGTTTACGCTGAACCCGAAGGCCCGTTTCAACGACGGCACGCCGGTCACCGCCGAAGACGTGGCGTTCAGCTTCGACACGCTGGTGGCGAAGGGCCATCCCCGCTTCCGCATCGTCTGGCGCGACGTCGAGAAGGCGGAGGTCACCGGCCCCCGCACGGTGCGCTTCACCTTCAAGCCCGGCCGCCACCGCGACCTGCCGGTGCAGCTCGCCGGGCTGCCGGTGCTGTCGAAGGCCTATTACAGCCGCGTGACGTTCGACAGCACCACCTTCGAGGCGCCGCTCGGCAGCGGCCCCTATCGCGCGGCGAAGATCACGCCCGGCCGGTCCGTCACCTATGAGCGGGTGAAGGACTGGTGGGCGAAGGACCTGCCGGTCAACCGCGGCCGGTACAATTTCGACGCCGTCCGGATCGACTATTACCGCGACCGCGACATCGCGTTCGAGGCCTTCTTCTCCGGCGCGTACGATTTCCGCGAGGAGTTCACGGCGCGCAGCTGGGCGACGCAGTACGACAAGCCGCCCGTCCGGAACGGGCTGGTCAAGCGCGCGACCCTGCCCGACGAGTCCCCCACCGCCACGCAGGTCTTCGTCTTCAACCTGCGGCGCGACACGTTCAAGGACTGGCGGGTGCGCGCCGCCTTCGACCTGGCCTTCGATTACGAGTGGACCAACAAGACGCTGTTCTACGGCCAGTACGAGCGCACCAACTCCATGTACGAGAATTCGGAGCTGGCGGCGCACGGCGCCCCGACGCCAGCGGAGATCGCCCTGCTGGAGCCGTTCCGCGGCCAGGTGCCCGAGGAGGTCTTCACCACCCCATACAAGTCGCCCGTCTCGGACGGCAGCGGCAATATCCGCGCGCGGCTGCGCCAGGCGATCCGGCTGCTGCGCGAGGCGGGGTGGACGTTCGAAAACGGCAAGCTGGTCGACGCGAAGGGCGGGCAGATGACCGTGGAGTTCCTGCTGTTCGAGTCGACGTTCCAGCGCATCATCGGCCCCTATCAGCAGAACCTGAAGCGGCTGGGGATCGACGCCCGCGTCCGCATCGTCGATTCGGCCAACTTCAAGTACCGGATGGACCATTTCGACTTCGACATCATCGTCCAGCGCTTCGTTCAGACGCTGACGCCCGGCATCGAGCAGAGGGGCTATTTCGGCTCGGAGTTCGCGAACGTGCCGGGCGCGCGCAATCTCAGCGGAATCAGCGATCCGGTGGTGGATGCGCTGATCGGCAAGGTCCTGGCGGCGGAAAACCGCCCGGCGCTTGTGACCGCCGCGCGGGCGCTGGACCGGGTGCTGATGTGGCGACGCTACGTCGTGCCGCAATGGTACAAGGGCTCGCACAATGTCGCGTATTGGGACAAGTACGACCGGCCGGAGACGAAGCCGCGCTTCGCCCGCGGCGTGATCGATACATGGTGGTATAATCCGCGAAAAGCCGCGATGATCGCGGCGGGCAAGGCGCCCCCCGCCCGGTAGAACGACAAAGACGGGTTCATGCTCGCGTATATCGTCCGACGGCTGCTGCTGATCATCCCGACCCTGCTGGGAATCATGGTGATCAACTTCGCCATCGTGCAGTTCGCGCCCGGCGGCCCGATCGAGCAGATCATCGCGCAGGTCACCGGCCAGGACGCCGGCGCCACCAGCCGCATCGGCGGCACGAGCGGCAGCGAAACCGGGTTCTCCGGCCAGGGCGGCGCATCGGCTAGGGCCGCGGCCTCGCAGATCAACAGCAGGTATCGCGGCGCGCAGGGGCTGGACCCGGAATTCATCAAGCAGCTGGAGGTGCAGTTCGGCTTCGACAAGCCGCTGCACGAGCGATTCCTGCTGATGCTGGGCAATTACGTGCAGTTCGATTTCGGCACCAGCTACTTCCGCGACGAATCCGTGATCGACCTGGTCATAGAGAAGATGCCGGTTTCGATTTCGCTCGGGCTGTGGACGACGCTGCTGGTCTACCTGATCTCGATCCCGCTGGGAGTGCGCAAGGCGGTGCGCGACGGGTCCAGGTTCGATATCTGGACCAGCGGGGTGATCATCGTCGGCAACGCCGTCCCGTCCTTCATGTTCGCCGTGCTGCTGGTGGTGCTGTTCGCCGGCGGATCGTATCTGGACTGGTTCCCGCTGCGCGGGCTGACGTCGGATAATTTCGACGAGCTCAACTGGGCGCAGAAGATACTCGACTATCTGTGGCACATGGTGCTGCCGGTCTCGGCGCTGGTGATCGGCGGGTTCGCCTATCTGACCTTCCTGACCAAGAACTCGTTCCTCGACCAGATCAACCAGCAATACGTGCTGACCGCCAAGGCCAAGGGGCTGAGCGAGAACCGCGTGCTGTACGGCCACGTGTTCCGCAACGCGATGCTGATCGTGATCGCCGGCTTTCCCGCCGCCTTCGTAAGCATCCTGTTCACCGGCGCGCTGCTGATCGAGATCATCTTCTCGCTGGACGGGCTGGGGCTGCTCGGGTTCGAGGCGGTGATCAAGCGCGACTACCCGATCATCTTCGGCACGCTCTACTTCTTCACCCTGCTCGGGCTGCTGATGAACCTGATCGGCGACCTGACCTACACCGTCATCGATCCCCGGATCGATTTCGAGGGGCGCAATGTCTGACGGCGTGCAGAGGCGCTTTCTCGGCATGCGGATCACCCCGCTGACCGAACGGCGGCTGCGCAGCTTCCGCGCCAACAGCCGCGGGTTCTGGTCGCTGTGGATCTTCCTCGCCGTCTTCGTGCTGAGCCTGTTCGCCGAGTTCATCGCCAACGACCGGCCGCTGCTGGTCAGCTACGAAGGCGAGCTCTACTACCCCGCCCTCTTCACCTATCCGGAAACCGCGTTCGGCGGCGTCTTCCAGACGGAGGCGGAGTACCGCGAGCCGGAGGTGCAGGAGCTGATCACCTCCAAGGGCGGCTGGATGGTGTGGCCGCCGCTGCGCTATTCCTACGGCACGGTGAACCTGAGCCTGAACCAGCCGGCGCCGTCGGCGCCGTCGGCGGAGAACCTGCTCGGCACCGACGACCAGGCGCGCGACGTGCTGGCGCGGGTGATCTACGGCTTCCGCATCTCTGTCCTGTTCGGGCTGACGCTGACGATCCTGTCGTCGGTGGTCGGCGTCGCCGCCGGCGCGGTGCAGGGCTATTTCGGCGGCTGGACGGATCTGCTGTTCCAGCGGTTCATGGAAATCTGGTCGGGCATGCCGCGGCTGTTCCTGCTGATCATCCTGGCCAGCATGTTCATCCCCAGCTTCTGGATGCTGCTCGGACTGCTGCTTCTGTTCGAGTGGATGTCGCTGGTCGGCGTGGTGCGCGCGGAGTTCCTGCGCACGCGCAATTTCGACTACGTGCGCGCGGCAAGGGCGCTCGGCGTCAATAACGTCACCATCATGCGCCGCCACGTGCTGCCCAACGCGATGACGGCGGCGCTGACCATGCTGCCCTTCGTGCTCATCGGCTCCATCACGGCGCTGACCTCGCTGGACTTCCTGGGCTTCGGGCTGCCGCCCGGCTCGCCCTCGCTGGGCGAGCTGCTGGCGCAGGGCAAGGCCAACCTGCAGGCGCCATGGCTGGGCATCACGTCCTTCATGGTGCTGGCGGTGATGCTGAGCCTGCTGATCTTCATCGGCGAGGCGTTCCGCGACGCCTTCGACCCGCGCAAGACGCAGATGTGATGGCGGAACCGTCGGACGCCTCCACGCCGCTGGTCGAGATCGACAACCTGTCGGTCGATTTCGGCGAAGGCGACCGCGCGGTGCACGCCGTGCGGGGCGTGTCGTTCGACATCGGCCGGGGCGAGACGGTGGCGCTGGTCGGCGAGTCGGGCTCGGGCAAGTCCGTCACCGCGCTGTCGCTGCTCCAGCTTCTGCCCTATCCGCGGGCGAGTCATCCGACCGGGACGATCCGCTTCGACGGCCAGGACGTGGTCGGCGGATCGGACGACACCATGCGCGACATCCGCGGCGGCCGGGTCGGCATCATCTTCCAGGAGCCGATGACCTCGCTCAACCCGCTGCACACCATCGAGAAGCAGATCGGCGAGATCATGGAGGTCCACAAGAAGCTGGACCGCGACACCGCGCGCGAGCGGATCGTCGAGCTGCTGAAGCAGGTCGGGCTGGCCGAGGCGGAGCGCCGGCTCCAGGCCTATCCGCACCAGCTGTCCGGCGGGCAGCGCCAGCGCGTGATGATCGCCATGTCGCTGGCCAACGATCCCGAGCTGCTGATCGCCGACGAGCCGACCACCGCACTGGACGTGACCATCCAGGCCCAGATCCTGAAGCTGCTGCGCGAGCTGCAGCAAGAGCGCGGCATGTCGATGCTGCTGATCACCCACGACCTCGGCATCGTGCGCAAGGTGGCGGACCGGGTCTGCGTCATGACGCAGGGCGAGATCGTCGAGCAGGGCGCGACGAAGGAGATATTCGAGAACCCGCAGCACCCCTATACGAGGAAGCTGCTGGAGGCGGAGCCGAAGGGCCACCCGGTCGTCGCCGCGGACGACGCGCCGGTGGTGATGAAGACCGAGGACATGAAGGTCTGGTTTCCGATCAAGCGCGGCCTGCTGCGCCGCGTGATCGGATACGTGAAGGCGGTGGACGGGGTTTCCGTCGAGGTGCGCGAGGGCCACACGGTGGGGGTGGTCGGCGAGTCGGGGTCCGGCAAGACGACGCTGGCGCTGGGGCTGCTGCGGCTGGAGCGCAGCGAGGGGCCGGTCCTCTATATGGGGCGCGATATCCAGGGGCTGGACTGGAAGCAGACGAGGCCGCTGCGCGCCGAGATGCAGATCGTGTTCCAGGACCCCTACGGCGCGCTCAGCCCGCGCATGTCGGTCGGCCAGATCGTGGGCGAAGGCCTGCTGATCCACCAGCCGAAGATGGGGGAGGAGGAGCGCGACCGCGTCATCGCGCGGGCGCTGACCGAGGTCGGGCTCGACCCGGGGACGCGGGACCGCTACCCGCACGAGTTTTCCGGCGGGCAGCGCCAGCGCATCGCCATCGCCCGCGCGATGGTGCTCAAGCCGCGCTTCGTGGTGCTCGACGAGCCGACCTCGGCGCTCGACATGTCGGTGCAGGCGCAGATCGTCGACCTGCTGCGCGATTTGCAGGACGCGCACAAGCTGGCCTATCTGTTCATCAGCCACGACCTGAAGGTCGTCCGCGCGCTGGCCGACGAGGTCATCGTGATGCGCGCCGGAAGGGTGGTGGAACAGGGCCGCGCGGACGCCATCTTCGACGCACCGAAGGAGGCCTACACCCGCGCCCTCATCGCCGCCGCCTTCGACATCGAGGCGGTCGAGCCGGACGCGGTGAGCACGTAGGCGCCGCCTCTACTTCGCCAGCGCAGCCTGCATGCGCTTCACGACCGCGGGATCGACGCCGGCTGTGGCGTTGGCGGCTTCGGCGACTTCCTTCCAGCCCATCGGCTCCAGCGGCACGCCGCGCCGCGCGGCCTCATCGAGTAGCCCCCTGTCGGCCATCGCCTTCGCGAAGGAGACGCGCAACGCATCGACCAGGTGCTTCGGCGCGCCCGGCACGGCGGACACGGTACGGGCGAGCCGGGTGCTGTAGCCGAAGAATTCCAGCACCTTGCGGTCCATCGCCGAGGTCGCGAAATCCTGCAGCAGCGGCACGTCCTTCAGATCGGCGGCGCGGTCCAGCCCGACCTGGGCGATCTGGCGGACCTTGCCGTCCCTGACCCAGTCGGGGTGCTGGAGCTTCCAGCTCAGCCACGAGCCGGCGCGGCCCTGCGCCTCGCCAGACTCGATCGCCTTGTCGACGTCGCTGATGCCGCGATAGCCGAGCACGATCCTGAACTTCGTGCCCAGCAGCTCGTTGGCCAGCTTGGGCACCATGAACATGTCGCCGCCCTTGCCGGTGGAGCCGATCACCACCTCCGCCTTCCGCGCCGCCTCGAAGGTCTGCGCCGGCGCGGTGTGCCACACGGCGATGGTGTTGCGCAGCACGGTCATGTTGCCGATCCAGCCCCATTTGCGCACGTCGTGCCTGGCCTGGTCCGGGCGCAGCACCTGCGCCATGGCCACCGTCTGCAACGGCATGCCGATCGCCGAGCCGTCGCGCGCGGCGACGTTGTGCAGATGCGCCGCTCCCTTGAGCCCGCCGCCGCCCGGCATGTGCTGGACGACGATATTGGGCGTGCCCGGAATATGCGCCTGCCAGTACCGCGCCAGCAGCCGGGCGTAGACGGCGTAGGTGCCGCCGGACCCGGCGGCGACGATCATCGTGATGTCCTTCGATCGGAAGAAGTCGGCGGCCGATTGCGCCTGCGCGGCAGGCGGCGCCAGCGCCAGAACGGCGGCCGCGCACAGCCCCGCGCGGCGAACGGCAGCAATCATGTTCGAATCTCCTGTACGAGCCGGCGCCATGCCCGCGCCGTGATCCTGATTAACGCCGGCAATCTGTCACGCCGCGCCGGCACCGGCAAGATGCGGGGCTCAGGCGCCGTCCGGCGACGGTTCCGCGAGGATCGCTGCGCCGTCGCCGGAGGAGATGCGGGCGGGCTGCTGCAAGCCGTCATACGCATCGCCGATCAGCGCGGCGAACTCGCTGAGATAGACCGAGCCCTTGACCGTCCGGCGGAGAAGCACCGAGCGGCGATCGGCCTCGTCGCGCGCGCGCCGGATGAAGCCGAACCCGGCCAGACGGTCCAGCGCCCGTGTCACGGCGGGCTTGGAGACGTTGAGGTCGGCGGCGAGGCCGCGCACCGTGTGGGGTTCGGGGGAGAGATAGACCGTCAGCAGGATCGCCATCTGCCGCGCCGACAGGTCGGGACCGTCGCACCGCACGCTGCAGGCCAGCGCCCCGTGCCAGAGCCGGAGCGCCTGGGTCTGGTCCAACCGGATCGCCATAGCCCGCTTTTTCGTTTCGTTGCCGGTCCGTTTTCCGATTAGACCCGCAAACCGCGGGACTTGGCAACGGGCAAGGAGGGACGCCGCCTCAGCGCGCCTTCGAGCCAAACCGCTTCTCCAGCACGGCGAAGGTCGCGCGCAGCCCCATCGCCTCGCCGCCGACGGGACGGCCGGGTCGGGCGGCCGGGTTCCACGCCATGATGTCGAAATGCGCCCAGGGCGTGCTGTCGGACACGAATTCCTGGAGGTACAGCGCGGCGGTGATCGCGCCGCCCTGGCCGCCGTCGGAGACGTTGTTGATGTCCGCCACCTTGCTGTCGAGCATCCGGCGATAGGGCCTGTAGAGCGGCAACCGCCAAACCGGATCCGCCGTCTCCTCGCCCGCCTTCGCGAGATCGGCGGCGAGGCGGTCGTCGTTGCAGAACAGCGCCGCGATCTCGGTTCCCACCGCGATGCGGGCCGCGCCGGTGAGGGTGGAGAAATCGGCGAGGAAGGCCGGCTTCTCGCGGTCGGCCTCGGCGAGGGCGTCGCACATCACCAGCCGGCCCTCGGCGTCGGTGTTGCCGACCTCCACCGTGATGCCCTTGCGGGTCCGGATCACGTCGGAGGGGCGGTAGGCGTTGCCGGCGACCGAATTCTCCACCGCCCCGATGAGCACGCGCAGCCGCACGTTCAGCCCGGCCCCCATGATCATGTCGGCCAGGCCCAGCACATGCGCCGCCCCGCCCATGTCCTTCTTCATGCGCAGCATGCCCGACGCCGATTTGAGGTCCAGCCCGCCGGTGTCGAAGCACACGCCCTTGCCGACCAGCGTCACCTTCGGCGCGCCGGCCTTGCCCCAGGTGAGGTCGATCAGCCGCGGCGGGTTCGCACTGGCGCGTCCCACGGTGTAGATCGTCGGGTAGTTCTTCTTCAGCAGCGCATCGCCCACCGTCACCGCGCATTTCGCGCCGTGCTTGCGGGCAACGCCCCGCGCGGCGGCGGCCAGCGCCTGCGGGTTCATGTCCTCCGCCGGGGTGTTGATCAGGTCGCGGACCAGCCAGGTCGCATCCGCCAGCCGGCGCGCCGCGGCGCGGTCGCAGCCGGCGGGCCAGACGAGCTGGGGCACCGGGTCGATGGATTTCTGCGACTTGTAGCGCTCGAACCGGTAGCAACCCAGCGCCCAGCCCACCGCGCAGGCGGTCGCCCTGTCCTTCGCCATGCGCGCGTCGATGGCATAGCGCCCGGCGGGCAGCGTGGCCGGCAGCGCCGCATAGGACCACATGCCGTCATGGTCGCCGACGCCGAGCAGCACCCGCTCGAGCCCGCCGTCGTCGCCAGCCACCAGGCTGACGCTGCCCGGCTTCGCCCGGAACCCGGCGCTGTCCAGCCAGCGGCGCATCCGCGCCGGCTGCTTCTTCTTCCACGCCTCGAACACGGCGGTCTCGATGGGGACGATCGGAATGGTGCGCGCGTCGGCGCTGGCGGCGAAACGATAGGTCACGGCGTCCTCTCTGCGGCGGGTTCAGGCCGCAGGATGACGCTTTATCGGGGTGGTGAAAAGGGTCGGGGAGCCTACGCCACGCCGATGCGGGGCTTGCCGTCCTCATGCGGGCCGAACGACCGCTTGAGCAGGATGGTCGACTCCTGTGCCTTGGCGATGCATTCCGACAGGCGCCTCAGGATCAGGATGTTGTTGTCCAGCACCTGACGCGCCTCGGGGCGCTTGTCGTCGACGATCTTCTGCGACCGCTTGATGATGTCGTTCTGGATTTCGGTGAGGATGTCCTCGATGGTCCAGCCGTCCGGTGTCTCGGTGCTCAAGAGCAGCGTGGTCTTGTTCGTCATCTGCGCCGTCCTCGCCGGGCCGTGCCCGGACGTTAAGGGAATTCCGTCCCAGAATACGGCGCGGACCGCTAACGAGGGGTTAACGGGCGAGCGGCGGCGCCACCCCTATTTCATCGCGCCAGCGAGATTGGCGACCATTTCCTCCACGTCCTCGGCGCCGTTGACGCGGGTGCCGATGGCGATGTGCGGGGACAGCGCGACGTTGTCGAAGGCGAGCAGCGGGTCGTCGGCGTCGACCGGCTCCTTGTAATGCACGTCCATGCCGAGCCCGCCGAGCTTGCCCGACTTCATCGCGTCCAGCAGGGCGTCGCGGTCGATCACCTCGGCGCGGGAAACGTCGATCAGGATCGCGCCCTGCTTCATCTTCGCAAAGCGGCCGGCATCGATCAGCCCGCGGGTCGATTCGTTCATCGGCACGTGGAGCGAGATCGCGTCGGACTGCGCCAGCAGATCGTCCATCGGCGCGAATGTCGCCCCGAACGCCGCCTCCAGCTCGGCCGAAAGGGGGTTGCGCTGGGTGTAGATCACCTTCATCCCGAACGCGTTGCCCCAGCGGGCGACGTCGCGCCCGATGGACCCCAGCCCGACGATGCCCAGCGTGGCGCCGCGCAGGTTCATGATGCCCGAAACCCGCGCCCAGTTGGAATTCGCGGTGTGGCGGCGGTCGTAGACGCGCGCCGGCCAGCCCTTTGCCTGCAGCGCCTCGACGGTCAGCAGCTTGTTGGTCTCGGTGATCTTTTTGGCCAGCGTCATCAGCAGCGCGAAGGCATGCTCGGCCACCGCCGTGTTGACCCGGCGATGCAGCGGCGCGGTGCCGATGCCGCGGGCGGCGCAGGCGGCCTCGTCGATATTACGGGTGTCCGAGCCGAACCCCTGGACGAATTTGAGCCGGGGGGCGATGGCGAGCTCCGCCTCGCCGATGGGGTAATCCTCCGTCACTACCAGATCGGCCTCAGGCAGCATGGACCGGAACTCCTCCTCCGACTTGGCCAGGAGCACCTTCGACGGGTAGGCGGCGGGGTAGCGGGCGCGGATTTCCTCGCACCATTTCGGGAATTCCGGCATGTCGACCGAATAGTAGTCGGCGAAGCCATCGGCGCGCTCCTTCGGGCAGTCGGGGTCGAGAACGACCGAGAGCACGCGGATGATGTGATCGTCCTGGATGGCAATGGTCGGCATGGTCTCCCTTTCGGTCCTGTGCGGGTCTGAATGTGCGGAGCGCGCCTTTGTAGCCGCCGCCGCGCCGCGAGACAACGGCTGGCGCACCCCCGTCAGGTGTCGGGATATCTTACGGTTCGGGATCGATCCCGCTTCCCGGACTCCTTAAGCCTTTGAAAATGCGCAATGCGCCCGTTTGGCATGCATCTTGCATACCGGCCTGTCAGGAACGGTTGGCAGCTTGGCGCGAGGCACGGTCGCATGTACACAGCACCCAGATCCCTTTTCACCATCGGCGCGGCGGCAATGATGTCGCTGATGGCGCTGTGCGGCACGGCCTCGGCCGGCGTCGTCGCCCATTACAGCTTCGACGCGGACGCGACGACCGATTCCGGCGGCAACGGGCTCGACCTGAACGCCTCGGGCAGCGTCAGCCTCGCGGCCGGCCAGTTCGGCAGCGCGGTCAACCTGGATGCCGGCGAGTATCTGTGGAACGCCAGCAGCCTGTTCAATGTGAGCACGTCGGATTTCGCGATCTCGTTCTGGTACAACACCGACAGCAACGCCTTTTCGCCGATGGTGACGAAGACCCACACCAATTCCGATCTGGGCTATGCGATCGGGCACAACGGGACGAATGTCAGCGGCGACGTGCGCGACACAGTCGGCGGCGTGACGACGGCGGCCCGGCCCGGCGACGACAGCACCAGCTTCCAGCACCTGGTCTTCCAGCGGACGGGCTCGGCCTTGGAGCTGTATGTGAACGGCGTGCTGGCGGACAGCGCTGTCGCGGCGTCGACGGTCGACACATCGAACGCCTTCGTGGTCGGTGCCCGCAACATCTCCTCCGGAGGCGCACCCAACGTCGGGGGCGGCACGTTCTACTATGACGGGCTGATCGACGAGCTCTGGGTGTTCGACAACGCGCTGACCGCCATCGAGATCGCGAACCTGCGCGACGGCAACAGCCTGGTCGCCGACGTGCCGGAACCGGCCGGCCTCGCCCTGCTGGGCACCGGCGTGCTGCTGCTGGGCGCGCGGCTGCGCCGACGCAGGGCCGCCTGACACGCGACGAAATACCGCAAGGGGAAGCGGCGGAACGGCCCGCCCGGGAAACCGGGCGGGCCGTTCCGATTCGTCGCTAGGCAGACCAAGGGACAATGATCTAAAATCGGCGCAATTCCGCGAACCGATTTTCCAGGAGGCCGCAATGGCGAAGCTCAGGCATATCGCGCTTTCCGTCGACGATCCGGAGGCGACCGCCGATTTCTACTGCGAGGCGTTCGACATGAAGCGCGTCGGGCGCACGGATTCGCCGCTGGCGAAGGGCTGCTACGTGTCCGACGGCACCATCACCATGGCGCTGCTGAAGTACAAGACCGACAAATGGGCCGGCTATGTCGAGGGCGAGGACGAGCGCGGCAAGGATTTCGTCGGCATCCACCATTTCGGCTTCTGGGTCGACGACCTGAAGGAAGCCGAGGAGAAGGTCGAGAAGGCCGGCGGGCGCTACTTCATGGGCCGGCCGGAGGACGACGCGCCGACCACCTTCTACGAGATGAAGTTCAAGGACCCGAACGGCATCATCATGGACGTCACCCATCTGGGTTGGGGCGGCGCGGTGAAGGAGGTCGTCCCCGCCGACGACGCGGAGCGCGAGAAGCAGGACAGGCGGGCCGCGAAGGCGGCGAAGAAGGAAGCCGCGAAGGTTTAACGGCCGGGTTGCGACGAATTTGGGGGCGGGCCTGCGGGTCCGCCCTTTTTCGTTGCGGTCAGCCGGATACGGCCTGCAGCGGCCATATCCAGAGGATCATCGGCAGGGCCGCGGCGACGATGATGATTTCCAGCGGCAGCCCCATGCGCCAGTAGTCGCCGAACCGGTAGCCGCCGGGCCCCATGATCAGCGTGTTGTTCTGGTGCCCGATCGGGGTGAGGAAGGCGCAGGACGCGCCGATCGCGACCGCCATCAGGAAGGCGTCGGGGTTGGCGTTCAGCGTCGCCGCCATCTGCACCCCGATGGGCGCCATCACCACGGCGGTGGCGGCGTTGTTGATCACGTCCGACAGCGTCATCGTGACCACCAGCAGCGCGCCCAGCGCCACCACCGGAGGGAACCCGGCCAGCGGCACTGTCGCCGCCTTGACGAACAGCTCTGTCGTGCCCGAATCCTGGAGCGCGGCCCCGACCGGAATCATCGCCCCCAGCAGCACGATCACCGAAAAATCGATCGAATCGTAGATCTCGCGCACCGGCACGATGTTGAGCAGCACCAGGCCGGCGGCGGCGATGGCCAGCGCCACCGGGATCGGGAGCACGCCGAAGACGGCCAGCAGGATCATGCCCGCGAAGATGCCGATCGACATCAGCGCCCGGTTCGGACGGCCGAGCTGGAGCCGGCGTTCCGCCAGCGGAAGGCAGCCAAGCGTGCCGATCACGTCCGGCAGAAGCTCCGCCTCGCCCTCCAGCAGCAGGATGTCGCCCGGCTGGAACTGGAAGGCGCTGAGCCGCCCGCGATAGGGGCTGCCCTGGCGCGACACGCCGACCAGATTCACCCCGTAGCGGCGGCGCAGCCGGAGCGAACCCGCCGTCCGCCCGTTGATGAAGGCGCGCGGCTGCACCACCGCCTCGCTCAACGCGAGGTCGGCCATCGGGCCGCCGCGCTCCTTCTGCTTGTCGGAGCCGAGCGAAGCGAGTCCCAGCCGTTTCAGCACGGTGTCGAGCCCGTCGGGCTCCGCCTCGACGATCAGCACGTCGCCTTCGCGCAGGACCTCGTAACGGCCGACGCCGAACAGCCGGCGGTCGTTCCGGACGATGCCCAGGATGACCGTCTCGTGCTCGCCGGCCAGCTCCTCCAGCTCGACAA
Organism: Alphaproteobacteria bacterium; assembly: GCA_009377375.1. GTDB lineage: Bacteria > Pseudomonadota > Alphaproteobacteria > MPNO01 > UBA2964 > WHUE01. The sequence continues at coordinate 32,193 of WHUE01000033.1, forward strand.
TGGTCTTGCCGATAGCGGCGCTTCCGGGCGGCACCACCACCTCGCTGACATAGCTTTCGATCTGGAACAGCTCCTGCGAGCTGCGCCGGGCGCGCCGCTCCGACGGAATCAGTCGCCAGCCGGCGAGCGAGACGAAGGCGATACCCGCCAGCGCCACGACGATGCCCACCGGGGTGAAATCGAACATGCCGTAAGGGGCGCCCACCTGTTCCGCGCGAAAGGCGGAGACGATGATGTTGGGCGGCGTGCCGATCAGCGTGACGAGTCCGCCGAGGATGGAGCCGAAGGACAGCGGCATCAGCAGAACCGCCGGCGCACGCTTGGCCTTCGCCGCCGACTGGATCGCCGCGGGCATCAGCAGCGCCAGCGCGCCCACATTGTTCATGAAGGCGGACAGCACCCCCGCCACCCCCGCCAGACTGGCGACATGCGCCCAGGTGCTTTTCATCGGCGGCAGCAGCCGGCGGGCGATCAGCTCCACCGCGCCCGCGTTCTGCAGCCCGCGGCTGATGATCAGCACCATCGCGACGGTCACCGTGGCCGGATGGCCGAACCCGGCGAAGACCTTGTCGGCCGGCACCACACCGGCGGCCGCGGTCGTCAGCAGGGCGCCGAACGCGACCACGTCGTAGCGCCACCGCCCCCACAGGAACAGCACGAAGATCGCCGCCAGCAGCACGCTCAGGAAGATCTGCTCTCCGGTCATGCCGGGCGGCGCGATGGAAAACTGTCCCGCATGGCGCAACCCTTATCTTGAACGATCGGGCGCGGCCAGTGGCAATTTGCGGGCCATTTGTATTGGACGCGGCGCGAACGCGTCTCCTATTCTGGCCGCAGACCGCACAGGGAGACGGGACGGCGATGAGCGACGCGGAACCGCTGATCTGCGCCTTCATGCTGAACCGCGAAGGCGGCGGCACGGCGCTCGACTGGCAGGATATTGCGACGATACCCGAAGGCGGCGGGATCCTGTGGGTCCATCTGCAGCGCGAATCGCCGGAAACCCGCGCCTGGCTGACCGATGTGGCAAGGCTGCCCGAACTCGCCATCGAAGCGCTGCTGGCGGCCGAGACCCGCCCCCGCGCGACGGCCTTCGACGACAGGCTGCTGCTGGACCTGCGCGGGGTGAATCTCAACCCCGGCGCCGATCCCGAGGACATGGTGGGCATCCGCGGCTGGATCGACGGCGACCGCATCATCACCGTGCGACGGCGCAAGCTGATGGCGCCATCAGCTTGCGCCGTCGCACGGTGATGATGCGGTCGCCGTCGATCCAGCCGCGGATGCCCACCATGTCCTCGGGATCGGCGCCGGGGTTGAGATTCACCCCGCGCAGGTCCAGCAGCAGCCTGTCGTCGAAGGCCGTCGCGCGGGGGCGGGTCTCGGCCGCCAGCAGCGCTTCGATGGCGAGTTCGGGCAGCCTTGCCACATCGGTCAGCCAGGCGCGGGTTTCCGGCGATTCGCGCTGCAGATGGACCCACAGGATCCCGCCGCCTTCGGGTATCGTCGCAATATCCTGCCAGTCGAGCGCCGTGCCGCCGCCTTCGCGGTTCAGCATGAAGGCGCAGATCAGCGGTTCCGCGTCGCTCATCGCCGTCCCGTCTCCCTGTGCGGTCTGCGGCCAGAATAGGAGACGCGTTCGCGCCGCGTCCAATACAAATGGCCCGCAAATTGCCACTGGCCGCGCCCGATCGTTCAAGATAAGGGTTGCGCCATGCGGGACAGTTTTCCATCGCGCCGCCCGGCATGACCGGAGAGCAGATCTTCCTGAGCGTGCTGCTGGCGGCGATCTTCGTGCTGTTCCTGTGGGGGCGGTGGCGCTACGACGTGGTCGCGTTCGGCGCCCTGCTGACGACCGCGGCCGCCGGTGTGGTGCCGGCCGACAAGGTCTTCGCCGGGTTCGGCCATCCGGCCACGGTGACCGTCGCGATGGTGCTGATCATCAGCCGCGGGCTGCAGAACGCGGGCGCGGTGGAGCTGATCGCCCGCCGGCTGCTGCCGCCGATGAAAAGCACCTGGGCGCATGTCGCCAGTCTGGCGGGGGTGGCGGGGGTGCTGTCCGCCTTCATGAACAATGTGGGCGCGCTGGCGCTGCTGATGCCCGCGGCGATCCAGTCGGCGGCGAAGGCCAAGCGTGCGCCGGCGGTTCTGCTGATGCCGCTGTCCTTCGGCTCCATCCTCGGCGGACTCGTCACGCTGATCGGCACGCCGCCCAACATCATCGTCTCCGCCTTTCGCGCGGAACAGGTGGGCGCCCCTTACGGCATGTTCGATTTCACCCCGGTGGGCATCGTCGTGGCGCTGGCGGGTATCGCCTTCGTCTCGCTCGCCGGCTGGCGACTGATTCCGTCGGAGCGGCGCGCCCGGCGCAGCTCGCAGGAGCTGTTCCAGATCGAAAGCTATGTCAGCGAGGTGGTGGTGCCGCCCGGAAGCGCCGCTATCGGCAAGACCATTGTCGAGCTGGAGGAGCTGGCCGGCGAGCACGAGACGGTCATCCTGGGCATCGTCCGGAACGACCGCCGGCTGTTCGGCGTCGGCCGTTACGAGGTCCTGCGCGAAGGCGACGTGCTGATCGTCGAGGCGGAGCCCGACGGGCTCGACACCGTGCTGAAACGGCTGGGACTCGCTTCGCTCGGCTCCGACAAGCAGAAGGAGCGCGGCGGCCCGATGGCCGACCTCGCGTTGAGCGAGGCGGTGGTGCAGCCGCGCGCCTTCATCAACGGGCGGACGGCGGGTTCGCTCCGGCTGCGCCGCCGCTACGGGGTGAATCTGGTCGGCGTGTCGCGCCAGGGCAGCCCCTATCGCGGGCGGCTCAGCGCCTTCCAGTTCCAGCCGGGCGACATCCTGCTGCTGGAGGGCGAGGCGGAGCTTCTGCCGGACGTGATCGGCACGCTTGGCTGCCTTCCGCTGGCGGAACGCCGGCTCCAGCTCGGCCGTCCGAACCGGGCGCTGATGTCGATCGGCATCTTCGCGGGCATGATCCTGCTGGCCGTCTTCGGCGTGCTCCCGATCCCGGTGGCGCTGGCCATCGCCGCCGCCGGCCTGGTGCTGCTCAACATCGTGCCGGTGCGCGAGATCTACGATTCGATCGATTTTTCGGTGATCGTGCTGCTGGGGGCGATGATTCCGGTCGGGGCCGCGCTCCAGGATTCGGGCACGACAGAGCTGTTCGTCAAGGCGGCGACAGTGCCGCTGGCCGGGTTCCCTCCGGTGGTGGCGCTGGGCGCGCTGCTGGTGGTCACGATGACGCTGTCGGACGTGATCAACAACGCCGCCACCGCCGTGGTGATGGCGCCCATCGGGGTGCAGATGGCGGCGACGCTGAACGCCAACCCCGACGCCTTCCTGATGGCGGTCGCGATCGGCGCGTCCTGCGCCTTCCTCACCCCGATCGGGCACCAGAACAACACGCTGATCATGGGGCCCGGCGGCTACCGGTTCGGCGACTACTGGCGCATGGGGCTGCCGCTGGAAATCATCATCGTCGCCGCGGCCCTGCCGATGATCCTCTGGATATGGCCGCTGCAGGCCGTATCCGGCTGACCGCAACGAAAAAGGGCGGACCCGCAGGCCCGCCCCCAAATTCGTCGCAACCCGGCCGTTAAACCTTCGCGGCTTCCTTCTTCGCCGCCTTCGCGGCCCGCCTGTCCTGCTTCTCGCGCTCCGCGTCGTCGGCGGGGACGACCTCCTTCACCGCGCCGCCCCAACCCAGATGGGTGACGTCCATGATGATGCCGTTCGGGTCCTTGAACTTCATCTCGTAGAAGGTGGTCGGCGCGTCGTCCTCCGGCCGGCCCATGAAGTAGCGCCCGCCGGCCTTCTCGACCTTCTCCTCGGCTTCCTTCAGGTCGTCGACCCAGAAGCCGAAATGGTGGATGCCGACGAAATCCTTGCCGCGCTCGTCCTCGCCCTCGACATAGCCGGCCCATTTGTCGGTCTTGTACTTCAGCAGCGCCATGGTGATGGTGCCGTCGGACACGTAGCAGCCCTTCGCCAGCGGCGAATCCGTGCGCCCGACGCGCTTCATGTCGAACGCCTCGCAGTAGAAATCGGCGGTCGCCTCCGGATCGTCGACGGAAAGCGCGATATGCCTGAGCTTCGCCATTGCGGCCTCCTGGAAAATCGGTTCGCGGAATTGCGCCGATTTTAGATCATTGTCCCTTGGTCTGCCTAGCGACGAATCGGAACGGCCCGCCCGGTTTCCCGGGCGGGCCGTTCCGCCGCTTCCCCTTGCGGTATTTCGTCGCGTGTCAGGCGGCCCTGCGTCGGCGCAGCCGCGCGCCCAGCAGCAGCACGCCGGTGCCCAGCAGGGCGAGGCCGGCCGGTTCCGGCACGTCGGCGACCAGGCTGTTGCCGTCGCGCAGGTTCGCGATCTCGATGGCGGTCAGCGCGTTGTCGAACACCCAGAGCTCGTCGATCAGCCCGTCATAGTAGAACGTGCCGCCCCCGACGTTGGGTGCGCCTCCGGAGGAGATGTTGCGGGCACCGACCACGAAGGCGTTCGATGTGTCGACCGTCGACGCCGCGACAGCGCTGTCCGCCAGCACGCCGTTCACATACAGCTCCAAGGCCGAGCCCGTCCGCTGGAAGACCAGGTGCTGGAAGCTGGTGCTGTCGTCGCCGGGCCGGGCCGCCGTCGTCACGCCGCCGACTGTGTCGCGCACGTCGCCGCTGACATTCGTCCCGTTGTGCCCGATCGCATAGCCCAGATCGGAATTGGTGTGGGTCTTCGTCACCATCGGCGAAAAGGCGTTGCTGTCGGTGTTGTACCAGAACGAGATCGCGAAATCCGACGTGCTCACATTGAACAGGCTGCTGGCGTTCCACAGATACTCGCCGGCATCCAGGTTGACCGCGCTGCCGAACTGGCCGGCCGCGAGGCTGACGCTGCCCGAGGCGTTCAGGTCGAGCCCGTTGCCGCCGGAATCGGTCGTCGCGTCCGCGTCGAAGCTGTAATGGGCGACGACGCCGGCCGAGGCCGTGCCGCACAGCGCCATCAGCGACATCATTGCCGCCGCGCCGATGGTGAAAAGGGATCTGGGTGCTGTGTACATGCGACCGTGCCTCGCGCCAAGCTGCCAACCGTTCCTGACAGGCCGGTATGCAAGATGCATGCCAAACGGGCGCATTGCGCATTTTCAAAGGCTTAAGGAGTCCGGGAAGCGGGATCGATCCCGAACCGTAAGATATCCCGACACCTGACGGGGGTGCGCCAGCCGTTGTCTCGCGGCGCGGCGGCGGCTACAAAGGCGCGCTCCGCACATTCAGACCCGCACAGGACCGAAAGGGAGACCATGCCGACCATTGCCATCCAGGACGATCACATCATCCGCGTGCTCTCGGTCGTTCTCGACCCCGACTGCCCGAAGGAGCGCGCCGATGGCTTCGCCGACTACTATTCGGTCGACATGCCGGAATTCCCGAAATGGTGCGAGGAAATCCGCGCCCGCTACCCCGCCGCCTACCCGTCGAAGGTGCTCCTGGCCAAGTCGGAGGAGGAGTTCCGGTCCATGCTGCCTGAGGCCGATCTGGTAGTGACGGAGGATTACCCCATCGGCGAGGCGGAGCTCGCCATCGCCCCCCGGCTCAAATTCGTCCAGGGGTTCGGCTCGGACACCCGTAATATCGACGAGGCCGCCTGCGCCGCCCGCGGCATCGGCACCGCGCCGCTGCATCGCCGGGTCAACACGGCGGTGGCCGAGCATGCCTTCGCGCTGCTGATGACGCTGGCCAAAAAGATCACCGAGACCAACAAGCTGCTGACCGTCGAGGCGCTGCAGGCAAAGGGCTGGCCGGCGCGCGTCTACGACCGCCGCCACACCGCGAATTCCAACTGGGCGCGGGTTTCGGGCATCATGAACCTGCGCGGCGCCACGCTGGGCATCGTCGGGCTGGGGTCCATCGGGCGCGACGTCGCCCGCTGGGGCAACGCGTTCGGGATGAAGGTGATCTACACCCAGCGCAACCCCCTTTCGGCCGAGCTGGAGGCGGCGTTCGGGGCGACATTCGCGCCGATGGACGATCTGCTGGCGCAGTCCGACGCGATCTCGCTCCACGTGCCGATGAACGAATCGACCCGCGGGCTGATCGATGCCGGCCGCTTTGCGAAGATGAAGCAGGGCGCGATCCTGATCGACGTTTCCCGCGCCGAGGTGATCGACCGCGACGCCCTGCTGGACGCGATGAAGTCGGGCAAGCTCGGCGGGCTCGGCATGGACGTGCATTACAAGGAGCCGGTCGACGCCGACGACCCGCTGCTCGCCTTCGACAACGTCGCGCTGTCCCCGCACATCGCCATCGGCACCCGCGTCAACGGCGCCGAGGACGTGGAGGAAATGGTCGCCAATCTCGCTGGCGCGATGAAATAGGGGTGGCGCCGCCGCTCGCCCGTTAACCCCTCGTTAGCGGTCCGCGCCGTATTCTGGGACGGAATTCCCTTAACGTCCGGGCACGGCCCGGCGAGGACGGCGCAGATGACGAACAAGACCACGCTGCTCTTGAGCACCGAGACACCGGACGGCTGGACCATCGAGGACATCCTCACCGAAATCCAGAACGACATCATCAAGCGGTCGCAGAAGATCGTCGACGACAAGCGCCCCGAGGCGCGTCAGGTGCTGGACAACAACATCCTGATCCTGAGGCGCCTGTCGGAATGCATCGCCAAGGCACAGGAGTCGACCATCCTGCTCAAGCGGTCGTTCGGCCCGCATGAGGACGGCAAGCCCCGCATCGGCGTGGCGTAGGCTCCCCGACCCTTTTCACCACCCCGATAAAGCGTCATCCTGCGGCCTGAACCCGCCGCAGAGAGGACGCCGTGACCTATCGTTTCGCCGCCAGCGCCGACGCGCGCACCATTCCGATCGTCCCCATCGAGACCGCCGTGTTCGAGGCGTGGAAGAAGAAGCAGCCGGCGCGGATGCGCCGCTGGCTGGACAGCGCCGGGTTCCGGGCGAAGCCGGGCAGCGTCAGCCTGGTGGCTGGCGACGACGGCGGGCTCGAGCGGGTGCTGCTCGGCGTCGGCGACCATGACGGCATGTGGTCCTATGCGGCGCTGCCGGCCACGCTGCCCGCCGGGCGCTATGCCATCGACGCGCGCATGGCGAAGGACAGGGCGACCGCCTGCGCGGTGGGCTGGGCGCTGGGTTGCTACCGGTTCGAGCGCTACAAGTCGCAGAAATCCATCGACCCGGTGCCCCAGCTCGTCTGGCCCGCCGGCTGCGACCGCGCCGCGGCGCGCCGGCTGGCGGATGCGACCTGGCTGGTCCGCGACCTGATCAACACCCCGGCGGAGGACATGAACCCGCAGGCGCTGGCCGCCGCCGCGCGGGGCGTTGCCCGCAAGCACGGCGCGAAATGCGCGGTGACGGTGGGCGATGCGCTGCTGAAGAAGAACTACCCGACGATCTACACCGTGGGACGCGCCAGTGCGAACCCGCCGCGGCTGATCGACCTCACCTGGGGCAAGGCCGGCGCGCCGAAGGTGACGCTGGTCGGCAAGGGCGTGTGCTTCGACACCGGCGGGCTGGACCTCAAATCGGCGTCGGGCATGCTGCGCATGAAGAAGGACATGGGCGGGGCGGCGCATGTGCTGGGCCTGGCCGACATGATCATGGGGGCCGGGCTGAACGTGCGGCTGCGCGTGCTCATCGGGGCGGTGGAGAATTCGGTCGCCGGCAACGCCTACCGCCCCTCCGACGTGATCCGGACCCGCAAGGGCATCACGGTGGAGGTCGGCAACACCGACGCCGAGGGCCGGCTGGTGATGTGCGACGCCCTCGCCGAGGCCGACCGCGAGAAGCCGGCCTTCCTCGCCGATTTCTCCACCCTCACCGGCGCGGCCCGCATCGCGGTGGGAACCGAGATCGCGGCGCTGTTCTGCAACGACGACCGCCTCGCCGCCGATCTCGCGAAGGCGGGCGAGGAGACGGCGGATCCGGTTTGGCGGTTGCCGCTCTACAGGCCCTATCGCCGGATGCTCGACAGCAAGGTGGCGGACATCAACAACGTCTCCGACGGCGGCCAGGGCGGCGCGATCACCGCCGCGCTGTACCTCCAGGAATTCGTGTCCGACAGCACGCCCTGGGCGCATTTCGACATCATGGCGTGGAACCCGGCCGCCCGACCCGGCCGTCCCGTCGGCGGCGAGGCGATGGGGCTGCGCGCGACCTTCGCCGTGCTGGAGAAGCGGTTTGGCTCGAAGGCGCGCTGAGGCGGCGTCCCTCCTTGCCCGTTGCCAAGTCCCGCGGTTTGCGGGTCTAATCGGAAAACGGACCGGCAACGAAACGAAAAAGCGGGCTATGGCGATCCGGTTGGACCAGACCCAGGCGCTCCGGCTCTGGCACGGGGCGCTGGCCTGCAGCGTGCGGTGCGACGGTCCCGACCTGTCGGCGCGGCAGATGGCGATCCTGCTGACGGTCTATCTCTCCCCCGAACCCCACACGGTGCGCGGCCTCGCCGCCGACCTCAACGTCTCCAAGCCCGCCGTGACACGGGCGCTGGACCGTCTGGCCGGGTTCGGCTTCATCCGGCGCGCGCGCGACGAGGCCGATCGCCGCTCGGTGCTTCTCCGCCGGACGGTCAAGGGCTCGGTCTATCTCAGCGAGTTCGCCG
>WHUE01000340.1 GCA_009377375.1 Alphaproteobacteria bacterium
GCACGGGCTGGCGGGCGTTCTCGTCCATGAGGCGGGTGAGGAGCGCGCCGTCGAGCGAGCCCCAATTGACGCCGATGCGGACCGGCTTCGCGTAGCGCGCGGCCAGCTCGATCAGGGTCGCGAACTGGCGGTCCTTCTTCTCGCCGAAGCCGACATTCCCGGGGTTGATCCGGTATTTGTCGAGGGCTTCGGCGGCGGCCGAATAGTCGGTCAGGAGGGTGTGGCCGATATAGTGGAAGTCGCCGATCAGCGGCACGTTCACGTGGCGGGCGAGGAGCTTCTCCTTGATGTGCGGCACGGCGGCAGCCGCCTCGGCGCGGTCGACCGTGATCCGCACCAGCTCGGAGCCGGCGTGTGCCAGCTGCGCCACCTGGATGGCGGTGGCATCGGCATCGGCCGTGTCGGTGTTCGTCATCGACTGGACGATGACCGGGTGCGCCGATCCGACCGGGATGTCGCCGACCATCACGGTCAGGGAGGTGCGACGAAGGATGGCGCTCATGCGTCTTCATGGTAGAACGGGGCCC
>WHUE01000341.1 GCA_009377375.1 Alphaproteobacteria bacterium
AGGGGTGAGCACCCAGCGGGTGAGCTGGATACTCGATGCGGACATAGCCAAGTTCTTCGACACGATCGAGCACGACTGGCTGGTGAAATTCATCGAGCACCGCGTCGCGGACGCCCGTGTGGTGCGCCTGATCAAGAAATGGCTGCACGCGGGTGTCCTGGAACAAGGCAGGATCGAACGCTCGGAGCTCGGTACGGTGCAGGGCGGCAGCATCTCGCCGCTGCTGGCCAACATCTACCTGTCCATCCTGGACCGGCACTTCGCCGCGATCTGGGAACGGGACATGAGCCCGCCGTGGCGTCGCCAGCAGCGTCGCCGCAAGGGGCTGCCGAACTACCGTCTCGTTCGTTTCGCCGACGACTTCGTTGTGCTCGTGCACGGCACCAAGTCCGACGCCGAGGCCATCAAGACGGAGATCGGACAGCTGCTGGCCAGCAGATTGAAGATGACCCTCTCAGCGGAGAAGACCCACATCACCCACATCGACGACAGCTTCGTGTTCCTCGGCTTCCGCATCCAACGAAAA
>WHUE01000342.1 GCA_009377375.1 Alphaproteobacteria bacterium
GACCTGACGCCGCTGTTCGACCTGCTGGCGGACGAGACGGTCCTCAAGGTCTTTCACGCGGCGCGCCAGGACATCGAGATATTCGTCCATCTCGCCGGTCGGGTGCCGCACCCGATCTTCGACACTCAGGTCGCGGCGATGGTCTGCGGTTACGGCGATTCGGTGAGCTATGAGCGGCTCGTCCGCGAGCTCGCGGGCAAGAACATCGACAAGACGATGCGCTTCACCGACTGGTCGAAACGTCCGCTGGCCAACCGCCAGGTCGAATACGCACTGGGCGACGTGACGTATCTTCGGCGCATATATGAAAAGCTCGCCAGACGCCTCGAATCGACGGGCCGACAGAGCTGGCTGTCCGAGGAGATGGCCGTCCTGACCGATCCGAACACATACCAGATCAATCCCGACGACGCCTGGAAGCGGCTCAAGACGCGTAGCCGCAAGCCGCAGTACCTGGCGATGGTCCGCGCACTCGCCGCGTGGCGCGAGCGCGCGGCGCAGGCCAACGACGTACCGCGCAACCGG
>WHUE01000343.1:0-251 GCA_009377375.1 Alphaproteobacteria bacterium
GACCGTCACCGCCGGGCCGGCGGCGCTGATAGAGGACGGACGGAGCGGAATGCTCGTGCCGGCCGAAGATGCGGAGTCCCTGGCCCGGGCCATCTCGACCCTGCTGGCCGATCCGGCCCGCGCCGCGGAAATCGCGGACGCCGGAAATGCCGCTTACCGCGCGGACTATGCCGAAGAGAGCGTCGTGGCGCGTTACTGCCAATTTTTCGAACGGATAGCCAACTGATGTGCGGAATCGCCGGCATAATGAC
>WHUE01000343.1:261-524 GCA_009377375.1 Alphaproteobacteria bacterium
GCCCCGACGGGGACGGCATTCACGCCGCGGGGAACATGGCGATGCTGCAGACGCGGCTCGCCATCATCGACCTCGAGACGGGCGACCAGCCGCTGATCGAACCGGGCGGCGCCGCCCTCGTCGCCAACGGCGAGATCTACAACTATCTGGAGCTTCGCCAGGAGCTTTCCGACGTAACCTTCGCGACCAACTCCGATTGCGAGCCGCCGCTCCATCTCTATCGCCGCCGGGGCGAGCATTTCGCCTCCGCGCTGCGCGGCATG
>WHUE01000344.1:0-226 GCA_009377375.1 Alphaproteobacteria bacterium
CGAACTCCGTCTGGCGGAAGGGAGCGCTCACCTTGGATTTGACGACTTTCACCCGGACGCGGGAACCGACGACCTCGGTCCCGTTCTTGAGGTTCTCGATCTTGCGGATGTCGAGACGGACCGAGGCGTAGAACTTGAGGGCCCGGCCCCCCGGCGTGGTCTCCGGCGAGTTGTGCACCATCACCCCGTCGACGAGGTAGTTGTGCGACCCCTCGACCTCGATGTC
>WHUE01000344.1:236-523 GCA_009377375.1 Alphaproteobacteria bacterium
GTGGTTGTTCCGGTCCGGCGCCTTCCGGGCGATCGCGGCGACCGGCATCGGCATCAGCTCGTGCCGGACCGGGGCGAACTCCGGGGTGACGGCGAAGCGGCCCCGGCAGCTCGGGAGGAGCTTGTGCTCCATCGAGGGGTGCACGTAGGGGGCGATCAGCGCATGGAGCTTGGCCGTCTCGTCCTCGGAGAAGACCAGCACGGCCCTCCCCCCGTGGGACACCAGCTCTGGGTGCAGGGCCCACGTGTCGGCCATGTAGGAGGCCAGTCGCTCCCGGGTGACGGGGT
>WHUE01000345.1 GCA_009377375.1 Alphaproteobacteria bacterium
CTACCCGGCCGAAATGCACGGCCAGTTCGAGCTCGAACTGGATGGGCAGATCGGAGGTGCCGTAAATTTTACGAAACACGGTAACGTTGGCGGAGGGAGAGGAACTGGGTTCGAACCTTCTCCGCTTCATAATCAACCACTTAACGGGTTGCGTCGGAATATAGGTGAAGCGCCTGTTCAAGCAAGCCGCGCAACGTCTCATTATTGTCATCGGTAAATACCATTTTCCTAATCTTCCCTCTCCCCCTCAAGTCGCCACTCTGAATCTTTCAAACCGGGCGGCGAGGCGATCGCGATCCGGCCGATCTTGCGCCCGCGTCGGAAGATGCAGTTCGCTATGATGCAGGTGCTTGAGCGCCTCGAGCATGGGCCCGTCGTTCCGTGACATCAGCCTGTCCGCGACATGGACGCGGTAGTCCGGATCGATCCCGATCAGTTGCGCGTCGAAGGCGGCGTGATGTATCTTCGACAGCGGAATGCCGTTGGGCACCACCGGCTGTCCCCACCTCACATCACCGTCCG
>WHUE01000346.1:0-214 GCA_009377375.1 Alphaproteobacteria bacterium
CTGTAGCACCTTCTCGGTGAAGTTGCCGTCATTGACGTGTTCAATCGTGCTCACAACTAGATCCTTCCGCAGGGGTATCTGTCATCTTCCAACGCCGGCCAACGTGGTCTCATTGGGTATGGCGACATCATCGAGCTCAGTCAGGTAACGCTCGGCGTCCAGCGCCGCTTGACAACCGGTACCGGCTGCGGTGACGGCCTGCCGGTAGGTGTGG
>WHUE01000346.1:224-522 GCA_009377375.1 Alphaproteobacteria bacterium
CGTCACCGGCCGCGAAGACACCGCCGATATTCGTTCGTGTCGAAGGATGGTTGACGAGGACGTAACCGGCGTCGTCAAGCTCGACCTGTCCCGCGACGAGCTCCGAACGGGGGTCGTGGCCGATGGCGATGAACAGCCCGGTGACGGCAAGCGTGCGCTCGTTTGCTGTCTCAGTGTCCCGTAGTCGGATGCCGGTGACTTTGTCGTCGCCAAGTACGTCGACCACATCCGTGTTCCAGATGAACTCGATCTTGTCTTGGCGAAAGCGCGTTCCTGCATGACCTTCGACGCGCGTAGC
>WHUE01000347.1 GCA_009377375.1 Alphaproteobacteria bacterium
GGGCGATGGCCGCTTCCACAGCCGGAGCGGCGCTGGTCGCACGCAGCCTGCCGCCGTTGCGCCCGACCCCCCAACGTCCGGCGGCCGCCCCGTGGCGGACGCCCGGAGCCCGTCCGGTGTTCGCGCTGGCGCTGGCGCTGGGCCTGTGCATCGGCATCTTCGAGTCCGCGCTGCCCGCGCGCATGGAGCAGCTCGGCATGGCCGCGGCAGGCGCTGGCCCGCTGCTGGCCTTCATGGCGCTGGGCAGCGGCATCGGAGGGCTGATCACCAGCGCGCATGCCGAACATCTGGAGAACCCGCGCCGGCCGGCGGCACTGCTGATGACCCTGTTCGCGGTGCTGCTGGCGCCGCTGCCGTTCCTGGCGTCCCTGCCGCTGCTCGCGCTGGCGCTGGCGGTCGCGGGCGTGCCGATCGCGCCGCTCAACGCACTCGGCGCCCTCCGGCTGCAGCGCAGGGTCCCGCCGGGGCGTCAGGCTGAGGGCTTCGCGGTGTACATCGCCGCGATCCTGGTGGGCGCTGGG
>WHUE01000348.1 GCA_009377375.1 Alphaproteobacteria bacterium
CGCTGCCCGGACCCGCCGCGTCGAGACCGAACCCGGCATCACCCAGGCATGGGGGCAACGCTGGAGCGCCTGCGAAGACTGCGCCGCCTTGGTCGAGCAACGGGACCTGTACGGGCTGATCCGCCGGGTCACCGACCAACCGTGCTGCTGGCCCGCCGACGCTCGTGGACCCTCGGCGGCGGCCTGCCGTCGCCGCTCGACCTCGGCCGGAGCCATGTCGGCCAATGGTTGACGTTCTTCCCGCCGCTGGTCTTTCCTCCGCCGCTGATGCAGGCGTCGGCTCTCCTCGGCGTCGAACTGACGGTACTCCTCCAGCTGCTCGGACGGCGGGGGCGCGGCTCCGCTGAGCTCGTATCCGTACTCGCGCAGGCGGTCACCCATCACCGCCTCACCGAGCTGCAGCTGCCACGGCTCGAGACGCTCCGTGAAGCTTCCGATCGAGCTGGGCGAAACCTCCTGCCGCGTCTTGTCGTGATGGCCCTTGCGCTCTGGCACGACTTCGTGCGAGACCTCCTGTGGG
>WHUE01000349.1 GCA_009377375.1 Alphaproteobacteria bacterium
ATCCACTGCGGGTTGCCGAGCGGCGCCGAGGAAGTCGTCGGCATGAGCGCTTCGAGGTCTTCCTCGCTCATCTCCTGCGCTTCATCGATGACGAGCACGTCGACGGTGTACCCGCGACCGCTGCCCTTGCTGCGGGCGACGATCTCGACCGACCCGCCGTTGCGTAGCCGGATCGCTTCCTGCCCGTTGACGTTGCGTATCTCGGCGACGAGCGCGTTCAGCTCCGGGTACGCCGCCGCCGGATCGTTCACCCTGTAGCCGAAGAAATGCTGTAGCCGGCGGAACGCCTTGCGTGCCGTTTTGACCTCGTGCGCGGTGTGCAGGAACCGCTCGCCCCGGCCAACCATGCCGAACAGCTCGCGCATCTCGATGATGCCGTTCTTGCCGTTCTGCCGAGGGCACGCGAGCCCGCACGTCAGCGACGCATACTTGCCGCGCATCGAGTAGGCGAGCCAATCGTCGAGCACGAACTGCTGCCAGTCATCCGGCAGCAAGTCGTAGTCGGCGGCGAGCTTGCCC
>WHUE01000034.1:0-31417 GCA_009377375.1 Alphaproteobacteria bacterium
GGCGGAGAGCGCCAACCCGGCCGCCACCGATACGCGCTCCTACAGCCGCGCCGGCCAGTACTTCGCCGACTCGGAGGGCTACCTGAAATCGCCGTCCGGCTTCTACCTGCAGGGCTGGCGCACGGACCTTTCGGGCACGCCGATCGCCGCCAACACCTCCCTGCTGTCCAGCCTGGAAAGCATCCGCGTCAACACGGTGTCCGGCAGCGCCAGCCCGACCTCCAGCGTCGAGCTCGGGCTCAACCTGCCCGGCGATGCGACTACCGGCGACACCGAGGCGACCAACATCGCCGTATACGACTCCCTCGGCGTCGAGAAGACCATCACCGTAACCTGGACCAAGACCGCCGTCGCCAATACCTGGCTTGCGACGGCCACGGTCGACGACGGCGGCGCCACGATCGAGGAAGGCGGCAACGGCGACTATCAGGTGGAGGTGCTGTTCAACGGCGACGGCACGATCCAGAGCTTCACCCCGGACAACGGCGCCGGCGTGGCCACGACGACAATGCCGACCATCAACATCACCGGCTGGAGCAACGGCGCCATCGACAGCGCGATCACGCTGGACATGGGAACGGCCGGTCCGGTCGGCACGGCTGTCGCCGACGGCGTGACGCAGTTCTCCAATGGCTACTCGGTCGCCTTCGTCAACCAGAACGGCACCCAGTTCGGCAACTTCAACGGGGTGAAGGTCGACGAGAACGGCATCGTGACCGCGCTGTTCGACAACGGCGAGAACCAGATGATCTACAAGATCCCGCTCGCCACCTTCGCCAACCCGAACGGGCTGGACACCAAGACCGGCACCCGCTTCACGCAGAGCGAACGGTCGGGCGACTACTTCCTCAGGTCAGCCAAGGAGGCGAACGCGGGCACCATCATCCCGTCCGCACTGGAGGCCTCGACCTCGGATCTCGCCGACGAGTTCACCCAGATGATCATCACCCAGCGGGCCTACGCCGCCAGCACCAAGGTGATCACGACGGCGGACGAGATGCTGGACGAGCTGATCCGGATCAAGCGCTAGCCGCATGGTGACGGGCTGATCCGGCGGCCTTAATGAACCCCTGCGGAAGGCGGAAAACCGCGCTTTCCGCAGGGTCCGGTAAGGGTCGCTTTACCGTCCCCTTTAGGGGAAATTTAAAACCCGGGGAGTAATCTCATCATGCGTTTGATAAGGAGCATTCCGGTGCCTAAGGACGGTTACGAAAACGAGCTCTCCGCGGCGGCGTCCGTGATCGGGCCAGCCGGCCGGCGTCTGACCATAGACGACCTGCCGCCGCCGAACACCAAGCGCTGGGTGGTTCGCCGCAAGGCCGAGGTGGTTGCCGCGGTGCGCGCGGGGCTGATCAGCCTCGAGCAGGCCTGCGACCGCTATACGCTCTCGGTCGAGGAATTCGCCTCCTGGCAGCATCTTGTCGACCATTACGGCGTCCGCGGCCTGCGCGCGACCCGTGTCCAGGAGTACCGCGGCGGCGGCCGGCACTGATCCGTCCGCCCCGTCCCGCCGCCGGGCGGAAAAATCTGCCTAGCACCCGGCAATAAATTCCCCCCGGTTAACCGCTTCTTCACCGCACGGACATAAGGTTCCTGCCGAGCCCGCCCCGCGCCTCACGGCTGCAGGGCGATTGTCTGGAATCTTTTGATCGGAGTGGTTGGATTTGCAGGGTTTCGCGCAGACATTGCGTAATCTGGGCACGGTCCGCCTGGTCGCCATGGGCGGTGTCGCAATCGGCATCGTCGCCTTTTTCATCTTCCTGTCGGCGCGGCTGAACAGCACCGACATGTCGCTGCTGTACGGCGACCTCGATTCCGGCGACAGCGCCAAGATCGTTTCCAAGCTGGAATCGATGGGCGTGCCGTTCGAGCTGACCGGCGAGGGCCGGCGCATCATGGTGCCGTCCGACCAGGCGCTGAAGCTGCGCATGGCGATGGCGCAGGAAGGGCTGCCCAACGGCGGTTCCGTGGGCTACGAGCTGTTCGACCGTTCGGAGTCCCTGGGCTCCACCAATTTCGTCCAGAACGTGAACCTGCTGCGTGCGCTGGAAGGCGAGCTTTCCCGCACCATCCGGTCGTTGAGCCAGGTGCAGGAGGCCCGCGTTCACCTGGTCATGCCGAAGCGCGAGCTCTTCAGCCGCAAGCAGCAGGAGCCGAGCGCGTCGGTCGTCGTCAAGACCCGGGGCCCGCAGAAGCTGGGCAAGACGCAGGTTCTGGCGATCCAGCAGCTCGTGGCCGCGGCGGTGCCGGGGCTCAAGGTCTCGCGCATCTCCGTCATAGACCACCGGGGCCGGCTGCTTGCCCGCGCCGGCAACGCGGACGAGCAGGGCGCCTACGCCGCCTCCGACCACGACGAGCTGCAGCGCGTCCAGGAGAACCACCTCGTCCGCGTGATCGAGGAGCTGGTGGAGCAGTCGGTCGGCATCGGCCGGGTGCGCGCGCAGGTGACGGCCGCGATGGATTTCGACCGGATCACCACCAATGCCGAGATCTACGACCCGGAAGGCCAGGTCGTGCGCTCCACCCAGAACGTGGAGGAACAGGCCAACAGCGCCGATTCCAGCGGTTCCAAGACCGTGTCGGTCGCCAACAACCTGCCCGACGCCCCGGATTCGAAGAACGGCGCCGACGGGAACAGCCAGAGCCGGTCCTCCCGCACGGAGGAAACCGTCAACTTCGAGATATCGAAGACCGTCCGTTCGCATGTGCGCGAGAGCGGAAAGGTGCGCCGGCTGTCGATCGCGGTGCTGATCGACGGCACCTACGCCACCGACAAGGACGGCAAGCGGGTCTACACGCCCCGCTCCAAGGAAGAGCTGGACAAGCTGGACAAGCTGGTGCGTTCCGCCGTCGGCTACGACGAGAAGCGCGGCGACACGCTGGAGCTCATCAACATGCCCTTCGTCAACGCGCTCGAGCGTGAGCTCGACACCGTCGAGCCGTTGTTCGGGCTGACCAAGAGCGACTATTTCCGCATCGCCGAGATCTTCGTCCTGGCCGCCGTGGGCATCCTGGTGATCCTGCTGGTGGTGCGCCCGCTGGTCGCGCGCACGCTGGAAGCCCTTCCGTCGGTCCTGGCCGGCGGGGGCGAGCACAACCTTCTGGCCAACCAGAGCGCCGACATGCCGGCCCTGACCGGACCGTCCGACACCGGCGTCGGCGGACAGCGCATCGAGGAAGAGGTCGACGACTTGATCGACGTGGCTTCGATTGACGGCAAGGTGCGCGCGTCGACGATCAAGAAGATCGAGGAGATCGTCGAGCGCCATCCCGAAGAGACTGTGGGCATCCTGCGCCAGTGGATGACGCAGGACGCCGCCTAGGGAACCGCTGAAATGGCAAAAGACGATTTCCGCGGGCTCGACGGGCCCCAGAAGGCAGCGATCCTGATGCTGTCCATCGGCGAGGAGCAGGCGATGCGCCTGTTCTCGATGATGGACGACGACGAGATCAAGGAGCTGTCCACCGCCATGGCCTCGCTCGGCAAGGTGGATTCCAGCATGGTCGAGCGGCTGTTCGTGGAGTTCACAGAGAGCTTTTCGCAGACCGGCTCCCTGACCGGCTCGTACGAAAGCACCGAGCGGCTGCTGCTCAAGGCGATGCCGAAGGAGCGGGTCGACGCCATCATGGAGGAAATCCGCGGTCCCGCGGGCCGCACCATGTGGGACAAGCTCGGCAACGTGAACGAGGAAGTCCTCGCCAGCTACCTGAAGAACGAGTACCCGCAGACCGTCGCCGTGGTGATAAGCAAGATCCGCGCCGACCACGCTGCGCGCGTGCTCGAAATGCTGCCGGAGGATTTCGCGCTTGAGGTCGTGATGCGCATGCTGCGCATGGAGGTGGTGCAGAAGGATGTGCTGGAAGGCGTGGAGAAGACGCTGCGCACGGAGTTCATGTCCAACCTGGCGCGCACCAACCGCCGCGACGCGCACGAGATGATGGCCGAGATATTCAACAATCTCGACCGCCAGAACGAAGACCGCTTCATCACCGCGCTGGAAGAGCGCAACCGGGACGCGGCGGAGCGCATCAAGGCGCTGATGTTCACCTTCGAGGACCTGAAGAAGCTGGATCCCAGCGCGATCCAGACCCTGCTGCGCGCGATCGACAAGGGACGTCTCGCCATGGCGCTCAAGGGCGCGTCGGAGGAGCTGCGCGACCTGTTCTTTTCCAACATGTCCGAACGCGCCGCGAAAATCCTGCGCGAGGACATGGAGACCATGGGACCGGTGCGGCTCAAGGATGTCGACGAGGCGCAGATGTACCTGGTCAACAGCGCCAAGGAGCTGTCCGCGAAGGGCGAGATCATCATCGCCGACAGCAAGGGCGAAGACGAGCTGGTTTACTAGGTGGCGGATTCAATGCGCAACGCGACCAAATTCGCATTCGACACGGTGTTCGACGTCGAGTGCCATGCGCCGGAGCCGCCGGTGGAGGAAGAGGCCCCTCCCCCGCCGACTTTCAGCGAGGAAGAGCTCGCCCGGGCCGCCGAGAACGGATACGCCCGCGGGCGCGACGAAGCGGCGGCCGCGGCGGCCGCGGCCGACGAACGCCACGCGGCCGATGCGCTGGACGCCATAGCGCGGCAGCTCGCCGCGCTGTCCCCGGTCTATGAGGCAGGCTGGGAGCACTGCCGCCGCGAGTCGGTTGCGATCGCCGTGGCACTCGTCCGCAAGCTGGTCCCCAAGGCGATGCAGGCCGGGGCCACCGGGACGGTGGAGAGCATCCTGCTGGACCTTCTTCCGCGCCTGATGGACGAGCCCCGGCTGGTGATCCGGATCGCCGACGACCTGATCGGGCCGCTGCGCGACCGGCTGGAATCGCTGGTGGGCCGCAGCGGATTTCCCGGCAAGCTGATCCTGCTGGCCGACGACGACATCACCGCGCCCGACTGCCGCATCGAATGGGCGGATGGCGGCGCGGATTTCAACACGGATCGACTCTGGCGCGAGATCGACGGAGCCGTCGAACGCCACATGCCCGTCGCCGCGGCACAGCCGGCCGACATGACGGGCGACACCGAATCTGAAAAGGAGACAAGCGATGGTTGACGAAAACCGGACCGATGTCGACGGCGAGACCGGCGACGCGGAAATGGACGAGATGGCCGCCGCTATGGCCGAGCAGGCATCCGGCGGCGACGGGCTGGACCTCGACGACCTCATGGGTAGTGGCGACTCCTCCCAGGAGCTGCTCTCGGTCGAGGAAGCGGTCGAGCCGATGCGAAACGCCAAGGATCTGGAGGCGGTTTACGACATTCCCGTCCAGCTCTCCGCGGTTCTGGGCAAGGCGTCCATGCAGGTCAGCCAGCTCCTGAAGCTGGGCCGCGGCGCCGTGGTCGAGCTCGACCGCAAGGTCGGCGAGGCTATCGACATCTACGTCAACAACCGGCTGGTCGCGCGCGGCGAGGTGGTCGTGGTCGAGGAGCGCCTCGGCGTGACGATGACCGAGATCATCAAATCCGACCGCGTGAGCTGAGAAGAACCGTCATGGCGAGAACACAGGCAAGCCGGTCGCTGATGAGCGAGACGCCGCAGATCGTGTCGGCGCGCACGCGGCCGGATTTCGCGACCGTCATCGGGCTGGCGGCAGGGTTCGGACTGGTCGTGGCCGCCATGGTGCTTGGCGGCTCGGCGCGGTCGTTCATCGATCTGCCGTCATTCCTGATCGTGATCGGCGGCACGTTCGGCGTGACCGCAGCATGCTTCTCGCTGCGCGAAATCGGACAGGTGCCGATGATCCTCGTCAAGACGCTGACCCGGTCGGCGCCGGACCTGACGGCGACCGCGCTGCACATGCTGCGGCTGTCCGAACTGGCCCGCAAGCGCGGCATTCTGGGGCTGGACCAGCTGATGTCCGAGATGGATTACGAGCCATTCGTGCACAAGGCGGTGGCGCTGGCGGTGGACGGTGCGCCGGCCGAGGACATCCGCAGTGTGCTCCAGCGCGAGATCGGCGAGACGGCGGACCGCCATTCACGCAGTGCCGGCATCCTGCGCAAGGCCGCGGAAATCGCGCCGGCGATGGGGCTGATCGGCACGCTGATCGGGCTGGTCCAGATGCTCGGCAACCTCGAGGATCCGTCCTCGATCGGCCCCGGCATGGCGGTGGCGCTGCTCACCACGTTCTACGGCGCGGTGCTGGCCAACATGGTGTTCGTGCCGCTCGCGGCCAAGCTGGAGCGAAATGCCGCGGAGGAGATGCTGCTCGCCAACGTCTACATGGCGACCGCGGAATCGATCTGCCGCAAGGAGAACCCGCGGCGGCTGGAAATGCTGCTCAATGCGATGCTGCCGCCGGCCCGGCGCATCAACCACTTCGCGTAACCGTAAGACCGGTCTGAAAGGAAGCAGGACTCATGCGATTGCTCATCATCGGCTCCCTCGGCGGGCAAATCGGCGCGGCAAGCCAGATTGCGATCTCGCGCGGCGCCACGGTCGCACATTGCGGCGACACCGCCGCCGCGCTGGCGTCGCTGCGGGCCGGAAACGGGGCCGACATGATCATGGTCGACGTGCGCCATGACATCCGAGGGCTGATCGAGGCGCTGGCGGCCGAGCGCTTCAGCGTGCCGGTGGTCGGCTGCGGCATCGGCAACGACGCCTCCGAGGCGGTGCGTGCGATCAAGGCCGGCGCCAAGGAATTCATCCCGCTGCCCCCCGACGCGGAGCTGATCGCCGCCGTGCTGCAGGCGGTGACCGAGGAAAGCTCCGCCATCGTCTACCGCGATCCGGCGATGTCGGAGGTGCTCAGGCTCGCCGAGCAGGTGGCGCCGAGCGAGGCCAGCATCCTCGTGACCGGCGAATCCGGCACCGGTAAGGAGCTGATGGCCCGGTTCGTCCACCAGAAGAGCCGTCGCGCGAAACAGAAATTCGTGTCAGTCAACTGCGCCGCGATCCCCGAGAACCTGCTGGAATCCGAGCTGTTCGGGCACGAGAAGGGCGCCTTCACCGGCGCGATCGCGCGCCGCATCGGCAAGTTCGAGGAAGCCGACGGCGGCACGCTGCTGCTGGACGAAATCAGCGAGATGGACCCCCGGCTCCAGGCCAAGCTGCTGCGGGCGATCCAGGAGCGCGAGATCGACCGCGTCGGCGGGTCCCAGCCGATCAAGGTGAATATCCGCGTCATCGCCACGTCGAACCGCGACCTCGAGGCCGAGGTCAAGCGCGGCACCTTCCGCGAGGACCTGCTGTTCCGGCTCAACGTCATCAATCTCAAGCTGCCGCCGCTGCGGTCGCGCCCCGCGGACATCGACATGCTGGCCGAGCACTTCCTGCACAAATACGCCGAGGTCAACGGCGTCCCCTTCCGTCCGATCTCCGCCCAGACGCGCGTCAAGCTGCACGCCCACGAATGGCGCGGCAACGTGCGCGAGCTGGAAAACACCATGCACCGCGCCATCCTGCTGACCCGCGGCGAAGAGGTGGAGCCGGAAGCGATCATGCTGACCAGCACCATGTCCGCCGCTTCGCCGTCGGGCGAAACGGCGGCCGGGGACATCCCGTCCGACGGCGCCGGCGACATGCGCGGGCTGGTCGGGCGCACGGTGTCCGAGGTCGAGCGCGACCTGATCATCGACACCGTCCAGCACTGCCTCGGCAACCGGACCCATGCCGCCAACATCCTCGGCATTTCCATCCGCACGCTGCGCAACAAGCTGAAACAGTACGCCGAGGAAGGCGTGCGCGTGCCGCTGCACGGCGATACAGACCGGGCAATGGCCTGACCAGGCAGGCGCGCCGGGCCGGCAGGCCGGACGAAGCCGCACGCAATGCGCAGTCGGAGTAGCAGATCATGGCCGAAGAAGGCGGAGCACGCGTGGCCGGAGCCGCGACGAACGCGGACGCGGCGGGGGGAAGCAATCCCTTCGGCCCGCTGGCTGCGCTGTCGAAGCGCGGCGACATCGCGCTGGCGTTCGGCGTCGTCGGTATCCTTGTCGTGCTCATCCTGCCGATGCCGCGCTGGATGCTGGATTTTCTGCTGGCCGGGTCGATCACGTTCTCCGTCCTGATCCTGATGACGTCGCTGTTCATCGAGCGGCCGCTGGATTTCAGCTCCTTCCCGAGCATCCTGCTGATCGCCACGGTGTCGCGGCTGGCGCTCAACCTCGCCTCCACCCGGCTGATTCTCGCCAACGGGCATGAGGGCACGGAGGCGGCCGGCGCGGTGATCGAGGCGTTCGGCAACTTCGTCATGGGCGGCAATTTCGTCATCGGGATCATCGTATTCGCGATCCTGGTCCTGGTGAATTTCGTCGTCATCACCAAGGGCTCCGGCCGCATCGCGGAGGTCGCGGCGCGGTTCTCCCTGGACGCCATGCCGGGCAAGCAGATGGCGATCGACGCCGATCTCTCGGCCGGCCTGATCGACGAGACCCAGGCCCGCGAGCGCCGCAAGTCGCTGGAAGACGAGACCACCTTCTTCGGCGCCATGGACGGCGCCGCCAAGTTCGTCCGCGGCGATGCCATCGCCGGGCTGATCATCACCTTCATCAACGTCATCGGCGGCATCATCATCGGCACCGCCCAGCAGGGTCTGTCGCTGGGCGACGCCGCGAACAACTACACCGTGCTCACGGTCGGCGACGGGCTGGTCAGCCAGATTCCGGCGCTGATCGTGTCCATCGCCGCCGGACTTCTGGTGTCCAAGGCCGGCGTGGTCGGCTCGGTCGACAAGGCGGTGCTCGGCCAGCTCGGCGGCCGGCCGAGCGCGCTGGGCATGGTCTCGGTGCTGATGACCGGCCTGGCCGTCCTGCCGGGCATTCCGATGATTCCGTTCCTGGGCCTGGCCGGGGCCACCGGCGGGCTCGCCTTTCTGGCGTCACGGCGCAATTCGCGCACCGAGGCCACCGCGCAGGAGGCCGTGCGGGCCGCAGCGGCGCCGTCCGCACCGACCGAGGAGCCCATTTCCGCCTCGCTGCAGCTCGACGACATCCGCATCGAGCTGGGCTACGGGCTGCTGCCGCTGGTGAACGCGCCGGGCAGCGCCACGCTGACCGACCAGATCAAGGGGCTGCGCCGCCAGCTCGCCAACGAGGTCGGCTTCGTCATGCCGTCGGTGCGCATCCAGGACAACATGCAGCTTCCCGCGACGAGCTACCTGATCCGGCTGAAGGAGATCGAGTCGGGACGCGGCGAGGTCCAGCCCAACCACCTGCTGGTCATGGACCCGCGCGGCGACACGATCCAGCTCGCGGGCCAGCCGACGACCGAGCCGACCTTCGGCCTGCCCGCGATGTGGGTGCCGGAGGACCAGCGCGAGGAGGCAGGATTCCGCGGCTACACCGTGGTCGATCCGTCGACGGTGATCACCACCCACCTGACCGAGCTGATCCGCGACAACATGGCCGAGCTGCTGTCATACGCCGAGGCGCAGAAGCTGCTGGACGAGCTGAAGCCGGAGCACAAGAAGCTGGTCGAGGACATGGTGCCGGCGCAGATTTCCATCGGCGGAATCCAGCGCGTGCTCAAGAACCTGCTGCAGGAGCGGATTCCGATCCGCGACCTGCCGACCATCCTCGAAGGGATATCGGAGGCCTGCGGCTTCACCCAGAACACCGGGGCGATCACGGAGCACGTGCGCGCCCGCCTGGCCCGCCAGATCAGCAACATCGCCGCCGGCGACGCCGGCTATGTGCCGCTGGTCACGCTGTCGGCGGAATGGGAGCAGGCCTTCGCCGAGGCCGTCATCGGCCAGGGCGACGACGCCCAGCTCGCGATGTCGCCGAGCAAGCTGCAGACTTTCATCGGCGCGGTGCGCGAGACCTTCGACCGCTTCGCGATGATGGGGGAAACCCCGGCGTTGCTGACCAGCCCGCCGATCCGCCCGTTCGTCCGGTCCATCGTCGAGCGGTTCCGCCCGACGACGATGGTGATGTCGCAGAACGAGATCCACCCGCGGGTGAAGATCAAGACGCTGGGGCAGATCTGACCGCGCGGCGGCGAAAAAAGCCCAGCGCGGCCAGGGCAAGGCCGGAGAGCCCGAGCGTGCCCGGCGCGGAGAGCACAGCGGCCGCGGAGGAGATCGCGCCGACCGCGTCGATATCCGCCCCGGCATAGGGCGAGCCGCTCAGCCGCGCGTCGCGGTCGGTCAGCCGGACAAAGCTGTACTGGGTACCGATGGCGACGCCGTTCGCGGTGAAGGCGTCGATGTCGATGCCGGCGGTCGCCCCGCCGACGAAGCCGACCGATATCCAGTTGATGCCGTCCGTCGAGATATCGACGTCTGTCGGCTCCACCGCGCCCCCGATTTCGAAAACCCAGAGATCGTCATCGGCGTTGCCCGACGTGGTCAGCGAGTTGTCGGTGAACCGCAGCACCAGCGCGCCGCCCCAGCCCAGCGAGACATAGGTGTCGGCGCCGCCGTCGTAGTCCGGCGCGCCGATGGCGGTGGACGCGTCGTTGTGGGGCGGCACCGTGTTCGCGCCCGGCGCGAAGCTGACGACCTGGTCGGCAAAGGACACGGCGCCGTCGGGAAACTCGACGCCGCCGAACGGCACCGCCGACGCCGTGCCGGCGGGCAGGACCGCCAGGAAGAAGGCCGCCACAGCCAGGCCGCGAAACCGCACATAACAGGAAACAGACATCCAGACCTCCGATACGGGCTTTGCCGATCCGGCATCCCCTTTGGAAGCGAGTATGCAAACTCCGTGCCACCGCAACGGAATCGTGCGATTTCAGTAAGTTAGCGGCGCGTCGGTCGGAGGAAGGCACCCCGGGTGTAAAATCCACCGACAGTTCGAGACGCCGGGACGTCCTACCCCGCCTGCAGCCGCGCGTTCCGGCGATGGAGGCCGAGGCCGATTTCGTCCTCGGCGATCCGGTCGCGACGGCGCTCGGCGAACTGCTCCCGGCCCACCCGGCGTTCCTCGACGATTTCGTAGCGCTTCAGCTCCCGGAACGCCTCGTGGATGCGTTCGCGGATTCCGGCCGTCTCCCGCTCGACGTCGGCGAGGGAGGCGCGCAGCGTCTGGACGCGGGCCAGCGCTCCCTGCACGAAGGCACCGATGGCGTGGGCCGTATCGGGCGAATCGCCCGCCGCGCGGCCTTCGGCATCCGCCGTCTCCAGCAGCGCCTCGATCTGCCGGACAAAGCTGGCGCCCAGCGCCTCCAGCTCCGAAAGCTTGCGCCGTTCCGCTTCCAGCTTCGACTTGTGGATGCGGATCAGATTCTGCAGCCCCCTCATTGCCCGGCACTCCCGTCAAGAATTTCGTTGAGCGCGGCGTACCCCGCCGCGAGGTCCGCCCGTTCATCCTGATCCTGCGAAAGAAACGCCTCGAGCCTGTCGTGATAGGCGATGGCCTCGTCGGTCGCAGGATCGGCGCCAGGCGAATAGGCGCCGAGGCGGATCATCTCCGCCATGTCGGCGTAGCACGCGATCAGCGACCGCGCGCGTCCCACCAGCGCGTTCTCCGCCGCCGCGTTGCAGTCCGGCATGGTGCGGGACACGCTTCGCAGGATGTTGATGGCGGGGTAGCGGCCGCGCTCGGCGATGCTCCGCTCCAGCACGATATGACCGTCGAGTATGCCGCGCACCGCGTCGGCGATCGGTTCGTCATGATCGTCGCCCTCGACCAGGACGGTGAACAGGCCGGTGACGGTGCCCTTGCCCACGCCCGGACCGGCGCGCTCCAGCAGCTTCGGCAGCTCGGAGAAGACGGTCGGCGTATAGCCCTTGCTCGCCGGCGGCTCGCCGATCGACAGCCCGATCTCGCGCTGCGCCATGGCGACCCGCGTGATGCTGTCGATCATGCACAGCACGTCCTGCTCGGCGTCGCGGAAATATTCGGCCAGCGCCATCGTCATGTTGGCGGCCTGGCGGCGCATCAGCGGCGATTCGTCGGAGGTGGCGACGACGACGACGCTGCGCCGCAGCCCCTCCTCGCCCAGATCGTCATGGATGAATTCCTGCACCTCGCGGCCGCGCTCGCCGATCAGCCCTATCACGTTGACATCCGCCGAGGTGAACCGCGCCAGCATGGACAGCATCACCGACTTGCCGACGCCGGACGCGGCGAAGATGCCCATGCGCTGGCCGCGGCAGACGGAGGCGAAGGTGTTGATGGCGCGCACGCCGAGATTGATCTTCTCGCCGACCATCTGGCGGGCGTGCGCGGGCGGCGGCGCGGCGCGCAGCGGCTGCGCCACCGGGCCGACCGGAAGCGGCCCCTTTCCGTCGATGGGCTCGCCCATCGCGTTGACCACGCGGCCCAGCCAGCCGGCCGTCGGGTGGATCGCGGGCCGGGCGGACACATGATAGGCGCGGGTGCCGAGCCCGATCCCGTCCAGCGCCTGGAACGGCATCGCCAGCGCGCGGCCGTTGCGAAAGCCGATCACCTCGCACAGCACCGCCCGCCCGTCGCGGGCCGGCAGCCGGCAGCGGTCTCCGACCGAAAGCGCCCCGGAGGCGCCGCCGATTTCCACAAGCATACCGAGTACGGCGGTCACGCGCCCGTAAAGCTGGACGTCCGGAATCGCGTCTATTTCGGCGATCAGGTTGGTGAGGGCATTCACGTAATTGGGCTCCCGATGGGATGTCTGGAATACGACGTTAATTCTCGTTAAAAATCAGTCGATTATGACGATCCCCAACGAGGCCCCATCATGCTGCCCCCGCCTTTAAGAAACGTAAAAAGTTTGCACGCGACCGCCCTTGATATACACTTTGTTAACCAACCAAGGCGAAAATGATTAACGAACACTGGGGACGACCAACTCGCCTGAGAGGTTTATCGGATGCGTGTTTTGCTGGTTGAAGACGACACGGCGACAGCCAAGTCGATCGAGATGATGCTCAAGAGCGAAGGGTATGTGTGCGACTGCACCGACCTTGGCGAAGACGGGCTGGAGATCGGGAAACTCTACGACTACGACCTGATTATCCTGGATTTGATGCTGCCCGACATGGACGGCTACGAGGTGCTGCGGCGGCTGCGTTCCGCCCGCATCCAGACGCCGATCCTGATCCTGTCGGGCCTGTCGGAACCGGACCAGAAAGTGAAGGGCCTGGGCTTCGGCGCCGACGACTACCTGACGAAGCCGTTCGACAAGGCAGAGCTGATCGCCCGCATCCAGGCGATCGTGCGCCGGTCGAAAGGCTACGCGCAGTCGCTCATCCGCACCGGCAAGCTGACGGTGAACCTGGACACCCGTACGGTCGAGGTGAACGGCCTGCCGCTCCACCTGACCGGCAAGGAATACGGAATCCTCGAGTTGCTGTCCCTGCGCAAGGGCACCACGCTGACCAAGGAAATGTTCCTCAACCATCTCTATGGCGGCATGGACGAGCCCGAGCTGAAGATCATCGACGTCTTCGTCTGCAAGCTCCGCAAGAAGCTGTCCACCGCCACCGGCGGCGCCAACTACATCGAGACCGTCTGGGGCCGCGGCTATGTGCTGCGCGATCCGCAGGGCGAGGAAGCCGTCGACGGCAGCGCCGACGACGCGCCGCCCAAGGCCCGCGCCTCCGCCTGACGTCCCCCCCCCCTTTCAGGCACCGGCAAACGCATCGTCGCGCCGCGGAGAAATCCACGGCGCGATTTCTTTTGGACGTACGGGGAGGCAAGGCCAGGTTCCGGGGTCGCGTCCCCCGGGAATAGAAGCTGCCCGTCCTGCGTCAGGGAAAGAAGCCGTCCCCAGGCGCCGGCGCGCCGGCTCAGGCCGTCCTGGCCAGCGGCGCGGCCGGCATGGCCCGTTTCGCGTTCGCGTCGGCGCAGATATAGACGCCGCGCTGGCCGGGCAGCGTGGCGAAGGCGTCCGAAATGCCCAGCACGCTCTCGGCACCGCCGAGATAGAGGAAGGCGTCATCCGCCATCTGCCTGCGGATGCGTCCGAGCACGTCGCCCTTCGTCTCGTTGTCGAAATAGATCAGCACGTTGCGGCAGTACACCACGTCGAACCGGCCGAACCGCGAGAGGTCGGCCAGCAGGTTGGCCTGCTGGTAGTTCACCATGGAGCGGATCTCGGGCGCCACCTGCCAG
Source organism: Alphaproteobacteria bacterium (assembly GCA_009377375.1). Classification (GTDB taxonomy): domain Bacteria; phylum Pseudomonadota; class Alphaproteobacteria; order MPNO01; family UBA2964; genus WHUE01. The sequence goes on from WHUE01000034.1 coordinate 13,979, forward strand.
TGCTCGCCCACCTGCTTGAAGTACTTGATCAGAAGCTGGATCGGCAGCCCGCGCTGGGCCTCGAACTGGCTGTAGATCCCCTCCTTCGCCTTGGCGAGGATTTCGAGGGAGAGGTCGGTGGCGACGATCTCGCAGCTCAGCCCCTGGAGAAGTTGCGGGTTTTCCTTCAGCAGCATGCCGATGGTGTACGGCTCCTGCCCGCTGGAGCAGGCGGCGCTCCAGATGCGGATGGTCCGGGCGCCGGCCGCCCTGCGCGCCTCGACCACCTTCGGCAGCACGACGTCGCGCAGGGACTCGAACGGCTTGATGTCGCGGAAGAAGAACGACTCGTTGGTCGTCATCGCCTCGACCACATCGATGTTCAGCTCCGGGCGGGCCTTGCTCCGCACGGCGGCGATCAGCGCGTCCAGATCGGCGATGTCGTGCTTGCGCGCCACGGGCACCAGCCGGCTTTCGACCAGATACACCTTGTCCTGCGACAGCACGAGCCCCGACTGGTCCTTCAGATACTTGCGCAGAAAGTCGAAATCGTTCTGATTCACGATGCCGGCCTTCCGCAGAGTTTCAGCACCCGCCCCGCCACCTGGCCGAGCGGCAGAACGTCGCTGCAAAGCCCGGCATTGGCGACCGAGCCCGGCATGCCCCAGACGACGCTGGACGCCTCGTCCTGGGCGATCAGCGTGCCGCCGGCATCGACGAGAACGCGGCTGCCGGCCAGCCCGTCATGGCCCATCCCGGTCAGGATGACGCAGAGCAGGCGGTTGCCGTAGACCGCCGCGAGACTCCGCAGCATGGGATCGGCCGACGGGCGGCAGAAGTTTTCGGGCGAGTCCTGGTTGAGCCGGATCACGTTGGCCGGACTGCCCTTTTCGACCACCATGTGGTAGTCGCCGGGCGCGACATAGATCGTGCCGGGCTTCACCGGCTCGCCGGTCACGGCTTCATGGGTGTCCCGTCCGGCCGCCTTGCCGATATGGTCGGCGAGGATGCCCGTGAACGTGGCCGGCATGTGCTGGGTGACGAAGATCGGCAGCGGGAAGTCCTTGCCCAGCGCGCCGATCACCGCCATCAGGGCCTGCGGTCCGCCGGTCGAGCTGACGATCGCCAGTACGGTGGGCGGCAAGGTGCCCGGCTGGCGCAGGACGATCTTCGCGGACGTGGCCGCTTGCGTCGCGGCAGCCAGCCGCGCGGTCGCCGGCGAGCCGGCCTGGCCCCGACGGGCAAAGCCGAGCGCCTTCACCTTCTCCACCAGCTCGCGCTGGAAATCGACGCCGGAATGAATCTCCTGGGTCGTGGTCGGCTTCGGAATGTAATCCGCCGCGCCGCGCGCCAGCGCCTTGAAACTGGTATCGGCGTTGGACAGGGTCAGGGTGGACGCCATGACGATCTTCACTGCGGGGTCGATCTCGAGCAGCTTCGGCAGCGCGGTCATGCCGTCCATCACCGGCATCTCGATGTCGAGCACCACCACGTCAACCGGAGTCCGCCGCAGCGAGTCGATCGCGTTCTGTCCGTTGCCGACGGAGGCGACGACCTCGATCATGGGATCGGATTCCAGCGCGCGGCGGAAAAAGCCGCGAATGACCGCAGAGTCGTCCACGACCATGACGCGGTATGGCCCGGACAACGCTGGCCGGGTCGGGGTGGCGGCAAGCTGCGTGGACATGTTAGGGCGGACCCCTTGGAGGACTAAATCAGACCGATCTGAGCAAACTTCGTCTGTATGATCTCGCTGTCGAACGGTTTCATGATGTACTCGTTCGCACCCGCGCCGATCGCCTCCTGAATATGCGAAAGGTCGTTTTCGGTGGTGCAGAACACGACCATGGGATCGCCGCCGCCATCCGCCGCGCGGAGCTGGCGCAGGAAATCGATGCCGTTCATCACGGGCATGTTCCAGTCCAGCAGGATGACGTCCGGCATCACCCGGCTGCAGGCGTCCATCGCCTGCTGGCCGTCCGCCGCTTCCTCGATGTTGAAGTTCATCTCCTCGAGGATCTTGCGCGCAACCATGCGCACCACCCGGGAATCATCGACGATCAGACACGATTTCATGTACGCACTCCGCTCTCCGCGGCCCTTGTCAGAGTATGGGGATCACGCCGCAACGCGGCTGCCGTAATCGAGCAGGCTGTCGCCGTTCAGCACCACGAGCAGCCCTTCCTTCAGCCGGTAGACGCCTTCCGAGAAATGCCGCCAAACGGCATCCAGCGTCGCGGGATTGGTTTCGAAGTCGCCGGCGGGGAGCCGCAGCACCTCTCCGACGGAATCGACCGTCAGGCTGTACAGCTCGCCCCCGTGCTCGACCACCACGCTCATCCCCTCGTCGCCTTCCGGGCGGGCCTCGAGCCCGAGCCGGCAACGCAGATCGATGGCGGTCACGATGCGGCCGCGCAGGTTCAGCAGCCCGGCCACCTCCGGCGGCGCCAGCGGCACCCGGGTGATCTTCTGCGGACCGAGCACGTCCTGCACCTTCAGCACGGGAATGCCGCAGAGCTGCTTGCCGACCGTGATGGTCACGAATTCGCGCGTCGGCTCTTCGCCGCCCGCGCTGCTGGTCTTCCTCGCGGTCATGCTGCACCTCTATGGGCGGAAAGGGACTGGGTCAGCGACTGCAGAAGCGCCTCGCGGTCCAGCTTCACGACATAATCGTCGAAACCGACCGCGCGGCCCTTCTCCAGGTCGGCCTTGGACGCGTAGGACGACAGCGCCACGATGGGCGTATCCTTCCAAGCGCCGTCCTGCTTGATGGCCCGCGCCAGGTCGAAGCCGTTCATGCCGGGCATCTCGATATCGCTGATGATCACGTCGAAATCGTGCCCGGATTCGCGCAGGCCGAGCGCCGCTTCGCCGCCCTGCACCGCCGTCACCTCGTAGCCGGCCACCGAAAGAAGCGGCGTCAGAAGGTTGCGGAAGAACGGGCTGTCGTCGACCAGCAGCACGCGGTTGGCCGACACCCCGCCGTTCGACGACGGGCGAGGCGCCTTCTGGAACCAGTCGCCGAATGCGCGCCGCAGGTAATGGGCGGTGTCGATCACGTCGGTCGCCTTGCCGGCGATCACGGCGGTGCCGAGCACGCCCTCGCGGGCCGACTCGATCTCCACCTTCAGCCGGTCTTCGACGATGTCGACGATCGCGTCCACCATCACACCCATCGAGCGATCGCTGTCCTGGAACACCACCACGTGCTGGCGGCCCTCCTCTTCCAGCCTGAACGCGGGGTCCACGGCGATCAGCGGCATGAGCTGGCCGCGATACTGGACGACCGGGGTTCCGTTCGATTCCTCGATCGTGGTGCGGTCGATCTCTTCCAGCCGCGCGACCAGGGCCAGCGGCACCGCCTTCGGCTCGTCGCCGCCGGCGCGGAACACCAGCATCGGCGTGCGGTCGCTGCCGCGCGCGTCCCTGGAATCGCGCCCTTTGCCCCCGTGGTGCATGGTCTCGGCGGCCAGCACCTCGCCGGTCGCCTGCGCGATGCCGTTCGGGTCGAGGATCATGATCACGCTGCCGTCGCCGAGGATCGTGTTGCCGGAGAAGATGGAAATCTCGCGCAGCACCGGGGTGACCGGCTTGACGACGATTTCCTCGGATTCGAACACGCGGTCCACCACGATGCCGACGCTGTAGGTGCCGACACGTGCGACCACGATGAAAGTCTCCGACCTGGCCTCCGCCCCGTCGTCCTCCGCCTGCCCGGCCGGGGCGGGCGCGCCGCCCAGCTTGAGCAGCTCGTTGAGCTCGACCAGCGGCAGAAGCCGGTTGCGCAGACGCAGCACCGGCGTGTCGTTGATGGTTTCGAGCCGGTGCTCGGAGTTGGGGGAGACGCGGACCAGCTCGTCGACGCTGATCTGCGGGATGGCGAAGCGCTCGCCGGCGCATTCGACGATCAGCGCGGACACGATGGCCAGCGTCAGCGGGATCTTGACCACGAAGGTCGAGCCCTTGCCGGTCACGGACTTCAGCTCCACATGGCCGCCGATGCGCTCGATATTGCTGCGCACCACGTCCATGCCGACGCCGCGGCCCGAAACGTTGGTCACCTTCTCCGCGGTCGAGAACCCGGCCTTGAAGATGAATTGCTGTATCTGCTTCTCGCTCATCGCGTCGAGCTCGGCCTCGGTGGCCAGCCCGTTCGCCACGGCCTTGGCGCGCACCTTCTCGACATTGATGCCGCGGCCGTCATCGCTGATCTCGATGATGATATGGCCGCCCTCGTGATAGGCGTTCAGCGTGATGTGGCCGGTTTCCGGCTTGCCCGCAACCGCGCGCTCCTTCACCGTCTCGACGCCGTGATCCGCGGAATTGCGCACCATGTGGGTGAGCGGATCCTTGATCATCTCCAGGACCTGCCGGTCCAGCTCGGTCTCGGCGCCGAACATCTCCAGCTCGATCTTCTTGTCGAGCTCGTGCGACAGGTCGCGCACGATGCGCGGCAGCTTGCTCCAGGCGTTGCCGATCGGCTGCATGCGCGTCTTCATGACGCCTTCCTGCAGGTCCGTCGTCACCAGGCTGAGCCGCTGCAACGGCGCGGCGAATTCGCTCTCCTCGTACTTGCGGAGAATCTGGAGGAGCTGGTTGCGGGACAGCACCAGCTCGCTGACCATGGTCATCAGGTTCTCGAGCAGATCCACGGTGATGCGCACGGACTGCGACGCGACCGACGTCTGGCCGCTCTGCTCGGACCTGGACGCGGCCTTCGCCTTGCCGGCCGGGCCTTCGGCGCCGGGCGCAGCAGCGTCCGCCGTCTCGCCCACCGCCTGTTCGCGAAGAGCGGAGATCAGCTCGAACACGTCGTCGATGGCGCTGTGCTGCACTTCCAGCTCGACCAGCGCGTCGCGCAGATAGGCCGCGATCCTGTCGTAATGGCCGCCGTTCATGCCCTTGTCGGCCATGCGCTTCTGTACCACCGCCGGGTCGTCGCCGGAATAGTTGTCCGGCCCGCCCAGCGCCGCGGTCATGTATTCGACCTGCCGGCCATGCAGCAGGATCATGTCGACGCCGTCGAAGAACGGCGCGAGCTCCGGATCCTTCATGATCTTGCGGTACATCAGCTCGACCGCCGCATCCACGGCCGAAATGCCCCCGACACGGTCGATCAGCGCCGCGACGTCCTCTTCCTCGTCATCGATATCGTCAGCGGCCTCCCCGGCTTCCGCTGCGGCTTCCGGCGCCGCGGTCTCAGGCGCAGGCGCCGCCTTGGCGGCGGGCGCCGACTTGCTGTTCGCCATCGCGTTGAGCCGCGCGATCAGGTCCGAGTCGTCGCCCTCGGGCTCCGCCTCGGTCTGCTCCAGCGCGGTGAGCAGGTTCTTGATGGCGTCCAGCGATTCCAGGATCAGGCTGACCGCATGGGGCGTTACCGGCAGCTCGCCGTCCCGGAACTTGCCGAGGATGTTCTCGCCGGCATGTGCCACCGATTCGAGCCGCGGCAGGCCGAGAAACCCGCACGTCCCCTTGATCGTGTGCACCAGCCGGAAAATGTTCGACAGGAGCTCGGGATCGTTGGGGTCCTGTTCGAGCCGAACCAGCTCGACGTCCAGGCTCTCCAGGCTCTCGCCGGTTTCGGTGAGAAATTCGCTGAGGAGGTCGTCCATTCTTTCCTCCGGCGCCAGGCGGCGCTGTGCGGCCGGCGTAATGTCTGCACGTGAAAAAGGCGAGGCGCCCCGGATGACGGACTTGCAAGGCGCGTCTCCAAGGCGGAGTTTTGCGGCCAATACATTAAAAAGGGGTAAAATGCGGCGAGTCCCGCTCATCGCATCGCATCGCGCGCAACGAGCCGGTTACGCGGGGTGCGTTCCGGATGCGGAAGGATGGAATTAACGCTGGTCGTTAACCATTCGGCGCCGGACCTGCCGGCACTGTGGCCGGTTACTCCGCGCTCCGCGCCGTAGCGGTCAGCGTCACCGAGTCGGAGCCCTTCACGGCGACGCAATCGCCCCCCTGCGCGCGAGCCAGCCAGGCGGTGAACCACCCCTGCACCGAACGCGCAGTCAGGCCGTGCGCGCCGGCCGCGGGATCGAGCGCCGCGGCGACCTCCTCGCGCAGCCCGGCACCGACACCTTCGCCGGTGACCGAAAGAGTCAGCAACTCGCCGCGCGTGATCTCGACGCGGAGCCGGCCGCCCCGCGGCAGGGCCTCGATGCCCAGCGCGGCCAGGTTGAGCACGAGCTTGGTCGCATCGCGCCCGATCGACTCGCCGGGTTCGGCGGGCCAGTCGAGCTCCAGCTTGCCCGGCTCCGCCATCCCGCGCACCAGCCGCGCGGCATCGGGAAGCGACAGCGCGGCAGCCTCGCCGCCGCCGAGACCGTAGGCGACCCGGTAGAACTGCAGCCGGGCGGAGGCCTGGCCTGCGCTGAAGGCCAGCAGGTCGGCGACATCGCCGATCATGTCCGCAGGGTCCTCCGCCAGCAGCTCCATGCCGTTGTTGAGCGCCGCCACCGGGCTTATCAGGTCGTGGCACAGGCGCGAACACAGCAGTTCCGCCACGCGCACGGGAATCTGGCGTTCCCCGCTTTCGGTCATCATACGCTCCCCCTATGCCACAGGCCCGGACGGCGGCCCGGACTATACGCGGCAAGGCATTTCTGTACAGTGGTGCCGCCGAGCAGCAAGGAAGCACCATGATTCACGAGCTGGTTCCCGGCGCGTTCGTACGCCATCCCGGTCAGCCGGGTTGGGGCCTCGGGCAGGTCCAGTCGGTGATTGAAAACCGCGTGACGGTCAATTTCGAGCACCAGGGTAAACAGACTGTTAACAGCGACGTGGTGTCGCTGGTGGTGGTCCCGGACCCCGACGCGCCCTGAGGACCGTCTCCGCCAATCTGCGTCTTGCAGCGCGACGGCTGGTGGTATACCACGGGATCATCAGGGCAGGACCGACGGGTACGGCGGCAGGGAATGACAGCAGCAGGGCACGGCGTGCAGCGGCACGCCCATCCGGGGCGCGGCGGAGGCAAGGCCGCGCGACATCCCAAGGGACGGCAGGTCGATCCGAAGGCGCTGGACGAGGTCCGGGCGCTGCTGGGCGACGCGCCGCGCGACTGCGACCTGCTGATCGAGCACCTGCACCGGATCCAGGACACCCATGGCTGCCTGTCCGCCGCCCATCTGGCCGCGCTGGCGCAGGAGATGCGGACCTCGCTGACCGAGGTGTACGAGGTCGCCACCTTTTACGCGCATTTCGACGTGGTGATGGAGGACGAGACCCCGCCGCCCGCGATCACCATCCGGGTCTGCGACAGCATCGCCTGCGAGATGGCGGGCGCCGAGGCGCTGCTCGCGGCGCTGGCGGGAAAAACCGACGAGAACATACGCATCCTGCGCGCGCCCTGCATGGGCGCCTGCGACCGCGCGCCGGCCGCGGCGGTCGGCCATGCGCAGATCGCACCGGCGGATGCGGCATCGCTGATTGCGGCGGCGGAGGCCGGCCGTACGCATCCCGGGATACCGGACCATGTCGGGCTCGACGTCTACCGGGCGGAGGGCGGCTATGCGCTGCTCGCGGCCTGTCTCGACGGTGGCAGGACGGCCGAGGAGCTGATCGGTCTGCTCAACGATTCGGGCCTGCGCGGGCTCGGCGGGGCGGGGTTTCCGGCCGGGCGCAAGTGGGGTTTCGTCCGCGCCGAGCCGGGCCCCCGGCTGATGGCCGTCAACGCCGACGAGGGCGAGCCCGGCACGTTCAAGGACCGCTGGTTCATCGAGCGCGACCCGCACCGCTTCCTCGAGGGCATGCTGGTCGCCGCCTGGGCGGTGGAGGCCGAGACGGTTTACATCTACCTGCGCGACGAATACCCGCAATGCCGCGAGATCCTGCTGGCCGAGATCGCGAAGCTGGAATCCGCCGGGCTGGCCGCGCCGGGCCGCATCCGGCTGCGCCGGGGCGCCGGGGCCTATATCTGCGGCGAGGAATCCGCGATGCTGGAATCGATCGAGGGCAAGCGCGGCATGCCGCGCCACAAGCCGCCCTTTCCCGCCCAGGTCGGGCTGTTCGGCCGTCCCACCCTGATCCACAACGTCGAGACCCTCTACTGGATCCGCGACATCGTCGAGAAGGGCGCGGACTGGTTCATGTCCCAGGGCCGCAACGGGCGAAAGGGGCTGCGCACCTTCTCGGTCTCCGGCAGGGTGAAGGAGCCGGGGGTGAAGATCGCCCAGGCCGGCATCACCGTGCAGGAGCTGATCGACGAATACTGCGGCGGCATGGCGGACGGCCATACGTTCAGGGCCTACCTGCCCGGCGGCGCGTCGGGCGGCATATTGCCGGCCAGCATGGCCGATATCCCGCTGGATTTCGGCACGCTGGAGGAGCACGGCGCGCTGATCGGCTCCGCCGCCGTGGTGGTGCTGTCCGACGGGGATTCGCCCGCCGACGCCGCGCTCAACCTGCTGCGCTTCTTCGAGGACGAGAGCTGCGGCCAGTGCACCCCCTGCCGCAACGGATGCGAGAAGGCGGTGAAGCTGATGGAACGGCCCGGCTGGGACGTCGGCCTGCTGACCGAGCTGTCGGACGCCATGCGAGACGCCTCCATCTGCGGCCTCGGCCAGGCCGCACCGAACGGGCTGCTGAGCGTCTTCCGCTACTTCCCGGACGACGTGAAGTAGACCGCCTGCCCGCTTCCCGATCCGTCCTTCCGCGCCGGCCTGGTAGATTGATGCCGACATAAGCGTCCTTTGTGGGATTCCCACGAGTTTGCCGGCGTGCGAGTCTTCAGGATGCGCACTGGCATCACCGTCCACTTGAACCCGACCGATCGCAAGCGCCTGCAGGTGATCGTTGACGACCGCAACAGCCCCCAGAAGCACGTCTGGCGCGCCCGGATCGTGCTGGCCACGGCCGACGGGCCGGGCACGGCAGCGATCATGCGCACAGCCGGTGTCAGCAAGACCGCCGTCTGGCGCTGGCAGGCGCGGTTCATGGAAGAGGGCGTGCCGGGTCTGCTGCACGACAAGACGCGGCCGGCGCGGGTCGCTAAGCTGGCTGACGAGGCGGCCGAACGGATTGTAGCCCTGACCCTGGGCGAGCCGCTTCCCTGAGCCCCCCATTTCGGCAAGTCCATTTCGAACTGATGGGAAGGCTTAGCATTTCAGCAGGATGTGACGAAGCGTTCCAGTTTGCCCAGAGTTTGCTGACCCAGTTCCACGGCACCGAAGCCCTTCGCCTCCTGAAACTCGGCAGCCGTGCTGAACACCATGCCCAGCGTGACCTTCGTCGCCCCGTCCTGATCCTCGAACGAGGCCCAGGCATCGGCATGTTTCGGTCCGTTCTCACCCCATAGCAGCGTATAGCCGATCCTCTCCTCGGGCCGGACCTCGATATAGAGATGGTGGTTCGGGAAGACCGTGCCATCGGGCGCGATCATGTCGAATACCCATTCGCCGCCCGTGCGCAGATCGATCCTTTTCGTGCGACAGGAGAAGCCTTCCGGCCCCCACCATTGCGGCAGCGTTTCAGGGTTCATCCACGCGCCCCACACGATCGATCGCGGCGCGTGAATCACCCGCTGCAGCACCATGGTGCGCTCGGCCACGCCCGCGAGGTTATCCAGGCCTGCGCCGAAGCCTTCCCGGTAGCTTGCCTCCATGTCCGCCGCCAGCGAGGAAAGCTGCACCGTCACGACCAACCGGCTGCGCTCGTGCGTGCCCGAGATATCCGCCGTCACCAGCGCCGCCGATTGCGTCACGCCTGCGGATGAGATCACCTCGTAATTCACGCTGCGCAGCGTCGGCTGCAACTCCAGCCAGCCGCATTCGCATCGAATGTCCGAATGGCCCTCCACCTTGCAGAGCGAGACCTCGCGTCCACCCACCCTGGTGTCGGCCTCCAGGAACTCCACGGTGACGGAGGGCGATGGCGCGGCCCAGATCGCCCGCGCGGCAGGCGCTGTCCAGGCCTGCCACAGGGTTTCGGCAGGTGCTGCAACCTGTCGCTCGAAGGTCAGCGTGGCGAAACGGCCGCTCATGTCATCAGGCCCTTTGCATAGGTTTCCAGCTGCGTCACCACAGTGCCCCAGCCGTCGAAGAACCCCATGTCCTCGTGCGCCTTGCGGGTGTCGGGATTGCGGTGGCGGGCGATCGCGGTGTAGGTCGTGCCGCCCCCGGCCGCATCCGCGAGAAGCAGTATCGCGGTCATGAAAGGCTCGGGCGCGGGTTTCCAGCCTTCGGTATAGGCATCGGTGAAGACCAGCTTCTCGCCCGGCACCACCTCCAGATAGACGCCCTGATTGTCTATCACGTCGCCGTCCACCTCAAAGGTCGTGTTGAACCGACCGCCGACCCGCAGGTCGATATCCACCGCAGTTACCTTGTGCGGCGCGGGAATGAAGAAATGCGGGATATGCTTCGGCTGCGTCCAGCAGTCCCAGATCAGTTGCCGCGGCACGGCCAGCGTGCGGGTAAAGCTCAGGTCGGTATTCGGATCGAGGTCCGGTATCATTTCTCACGCTCCTTCATCACCTTCATCACATAATCGTCCAGCCGGTCGAGCCGGGCTTCCCAGATGGCGCGCTGTTCATCGAGCCATGTCCGCACCGGGTCCAGCGCCTCGGGCACGATGGCGCAGGTGCGTATCCGCCCGTCCTTGGACGTGGTGATCAACCCCGCTTCCTCCAGTACGGAAAGGTGCCGCATCACCGTGGGCAGTCGCAGTCCTGTGGGGTCAGCCAAATCCGTCACCCGCGCAGGTGTTTCGGCGAGCCGAGTTAAGATCGACCGGCGGGTCGGATCAGCCAGCGCATGGAACAGCAGCGAAAGCTCAGGATCACACTTAGCCATATCGCTAACTATCTCCCGATTTGCCGGTGGCGCAACCAAAAACTTCGTCAATCAGCTAAGTTTTTTCCACCCAAGCTCGCCGAGCCTTTAGCGCAGTCGGCATCTGTTACTGGCCTCGCTGAGAAGGTCGATCGCAACGATGGTCGCACAGGCCGATGCCTCACGGAGCATTCTGAAAGCAGCCAGACCGCTTCCCCCCATAGCGGCCACCGCCGTCGGGTATCAGGCGTCAGAGTTTCACCACTAGGAACCTCGACGGCATATCGCCGTTGAGACAGTATCCCTTACCCAACGGAGGACAGGATGACACGCGGATCGAAAAAATGGCTGTCCGTCGCAGCGGCGGCGCTGTTGCTTGGCGCGCCGGCCAGCGGCATCGCCCAGGGCACGCCCGGCGGCGCGGAGACCGTCGTGAAGACCGAGGATTTCCAGATCAAGTCGCTCCGCGAACTCGACGACGACAGCCCGACCCAGTGGAACGGCCTGTCGGTCGACCGGCTGGAGGACATGAAGATCGTCAATGCCGCGGGCAAGGAGATCGGCGAAATCGAGGAGATCCTCGCCGACGCCAGCGGCGGGATCGTCGCGGTCACGGCGGAAGTCGGCGGCTTCCTCGGCATCGGCGAGAAGGAGGTGGTCGTCGCGCTGGAGCATCTGGCGCTCCAGGGAGACCGGTTCATGAGCTCGCTCTCCTCCGAGCAGCTGAAGGCCATGCCGCGCTGGGACGACGACTGACGGCCCGCCCCTACTCCTTCTCCAGCTTCTCCCTGATCCCGGGCCAGTTGCCGTCGGCCTTGGCGATGTTGCCGGACTGGTCGAGGGACCAGCGCGACTGGATGGACTTGTCGTAGTTGAGGTAGAGCTTGCCGTCGACGATCTTCCACGCCTCGGGGTCGATCCTGGCGGTGTATCCCTCGCTGACCGCCCAGGCGCAGAATCCGCCGTATTGCGGCGCGTATTTCGCCGGCGCCTGCTCGAACGCGGCCTTGTTGGCGGCGCTGGCGAAATGCCAGGTCACGCCCATCCAGTCATGGGTAATGTCCTTCCTGCCGATGACCGCCTTGCCCTCGGTGAAATAGGCGACGGGGTCGGCGCCGGCGATGGCGGCCTTCTCCGTGGCGAACCAGGGCGTGCCCGCGACCGCCGCGGCGGAGGCGAGCGCAGACGCGGCGAGGATGGCGGCGGCGAGCGTGTGCTTCAGAACGTTCATCCCGTTGTCTCCTGTTCAAGCAGTGTAATCCCGGCTAGGCGTAGAGCCGTTCCCCTTCCATCCCGCGATAGAGATCGGCGACATGGTCGGCATAGCCGTTGAAGAGTTGCGTCTTCACGCGCCCGTCGCCGCCGAGCACGCGCTCTGTCGCCTGGCTCCAGCGCGGGTGCGGGACCGCCGGGTTGACGTTGGCCCAGAAGCCGTACTCCCTGGGCTGGATCTCCTCCCAGAATGTCTTCGGCCGCGTCTCGGCGAAGGTGAGGTGCACGATCGACTTGACCGACTTGAAGCCGTATTTCCACGGCACGACGAGGCGCAGCGGCGCGCCGTTCTGCTTCAGGATCGGCTTGCCGTACAGGCCGGTGGCGATGAAGGCGAGCTCGTTGGTCGCCTCCGCCATCGTCAGCGCCTCGGTATAGGGCCACGGGTACCAGCCCTGCTTCTGGCCCTTGGCGGTCTCCGGGTCCATGAAGGTCCGCATCACGACGTATTTCGCCGAACCCAGCGGCCGGGCGTGGTCCACCAGCGCGCGGAGCGGGAAGCCGGTCCACGGCACCGCCATCGACCACGCCTCGACGCAGCGGTGGCGGTAGAGCCGCTCCTCCAGCGTCATCGCCTTCAGCAGCTCGTCGATGCCGACGGTGCGCGGCGTCTCCACCAGCCCGTCGATGCGGAGCGCCCACGGGCGCAGCTTCAGCGCTTGGGCCGCGCGGTAGATGCTCTTGTGCGAGCCGAACTCGTAGAAATTGTTGTAGGTGGTGACCTGCATCTCGTCGGTCACGGCGCGGTCCAGCGCGAACCGCGTATTCCGCGTCACGGGATACAGCGCGGCGGAGGGATCGTCCTCGTAGCTCACCGGCCCGGCGTCGCAGCCCGCAAGCCCCAGCGCGCCCGCGCCCGTCGCGGCGATCAGCCCGCCCATCCCCATCGCGCGCAGCAGGGCGCGGCGGTCGCGGAACACCGCTTCCGGCGTCGCCACCGCCTCCGGCATCTCCCATCCCCTGCGCGACCCGATCGGCATGGCCCCGGCCTCTCCCGTTGCGTGAACCCGACAATGGAACGGGCGGGCGCGCCGGTAAAGCGCCTCACCGGGTTCTCACGAGGGTTTGACGGGGCGTGAACGGGCCTCGCCGGCGTTTTTATTTTCCGCCCACTGGCAAAGAGGCGATGCCTGCCTTAATTGGGAAAGAATTGTCTGGTATAAGGCCGACGATCTCCACCATGAGGACCGCGACCATTTCGACATATACGACGCGCGCCGCCGCCGCGCCCGACGCCGGCCTGCATACCGACGACATCGTCTCCATGCCGGACCGGGCCCGGGCCTGGGCGCGCATCGCCCGCGACTACGCCAGGCCGCAGCCGATACGCAGCGCGCTGCAGCTCATGAACACCGTGATCCCGCTGGCCGGACTCTGGACGGCGATGATGCTGATCGTCGACCACGCCTGGTGGGCGACGCTGCTGCTGTCCGTGCCCGCGGCGGCGTTGACGGTGCGGCTGTTCATCATCCAGCACGATTGCGGCCACCGCTCGTTCTTCCGCTCGAAGCGGCTCAACGACATCCTCGGCACGTTGATCGGCGTCGTCACCCTGACGCCGCATAATTACTGGCGCTGGTCGCACAACATGCACCACACCACCTGCGGCAACCTGCAACAGCGCGGGATCGGCGACATCACGCTTCTCACCGTGGCGGAGTACACCGCGCTGCCCTGGCGCAGGCGCCTCGCCTACCGCATCTACCGAAACCCCGTGGTGCTGCTGCTGATCGGGCCGGTCTACCTGTTCGTGATCAAGTACCGCCTGCCGCTGGAGCTGATCCGCCGCGACCCGAAGATGCTGCTCGGCGTCATGGGCACCAATCTCGGCATCGCCGGGGCATTTGTCGGGCTCGGGCTGATCTTCGGCTTTCTCGACCTGCTGCTCGTGCAGGCGCCGATCGTGCTGCTGTCCTGCGCCGCCGGGGTCTGGCTGTTCTACGTGCAGCACCAGTTCGAGCGCACGCACTGGCGCGACGAGAGCAGCTGGGACTTCCACGAGGCGTCGGTGCTGGCGAGCAGCTTCTACGACCTGCCGCAGCCGCTGCGCTGGTTCTCCGGCAATATCGGGATGCACCACATCCACCACCTGTCCTGCCGCATCCCGAACTATCGGCTGCGCGCCTGCATGGCGGAGATTCCGGCGCTGAAATCCATCAACCGCATCCGGCTGCGCGACAGCCTCGGCTGCCTGCGCAAGGCGCTGTGGGACGAGGAGGCGCAGCGGCTGGTGTCGTTCAAGACCCTGCGGCGGGGGCGCTCGGCGGCGTAGCCGGGGCTCACGCCCCGGCCAGCACCGCGTAAACCGCCACGTAGTGGCATCCGGCCCCCGCCAGCACGAAGGCGTGCCACAACGCGTTGTGGTAGGGCAGCGACCGCCACAGGTGAAAGACCACCCCGGCCGTGTAGAGCGCGCCGCCCGCGAGGAGCAGCGCGACCGCCGAACCCGGCGCCGCCTCGATCAGGACGCCCAGCGCCGCCAGGCCGATCCAGCCCAGCGCCAGGTAGAGCAGCAGCGAGGCCCGCTCGAACCGCCGCGGCCGCAGCAGCTTACCGGCCGCGCCGACGAGGGCGAGGGTCCACATGACGGCCAGCAGCACGGCGCCCGCCGCGCCGCCGATGGCGGCCAGCGCGAACGGGGTGTAGGTGCCCGCGATCATCAGGAAGACCGCCGCGTGATCGCAGCGCCGGATGATTTCCTTGGGCCCCGGCGCCGCCGTCAGGTTATAGGCCGCCGAAGCGCCGACCGTCGCGAGCAGGCCCGCCGCGTAGACCGCCGCCCCGACGGCCGCCCGCGCCCCGCCCGAGGGGATCACGGCCGCCAGCAGCGCGCCGGTCCCCGCCAGCGCGGCGACGACGCCGAGCCCGTGCACCGCTGCGTCGGCCAGCCGCTCCGGGCGCGAGTAGTCGGGAAACATCGATACCGCCGGCTCCCCAGGACATCGGAATGAAGGCAGGCAGTTGCCCGCGCCCCGAGTCCTACCCGGTCAGCAGAGGGGCAGGCCAGCCCGAATTCGGTGGAGAAGAAGCGGGGAGCCCGTCCCCGGGTCAGGCGAAGGCGCGGAACCGCCAGCGCCGCGCGGCGCTGCTACGGACTCCGACATCTCCTCCATCGTCGTGGTCGGCGAAGGCCGACCACCCACGTGTTTTTGCTTTTTGAAGCGCCTGAAAAAAACAAAACAAAGCGTGGATGGTCGGCCGGAGCCTGTCCTCGGGCCGCGCTTCGCGCGGACCCGGGGGCCGACCATGACGGGGAAAGGTTGCGCATTTAAACCGGACGGTGGTGGCCCCCCGCATTGACGCTTCTGGCCCAACGTCCCAGGTTGGTATACAAAATACCCGGCGGCGCAGGCGCGGCCGGAGGGAGAGGTTTCGAGCATGGCGGACAAGGCTGACGGCACCATCGAATTCACGCTCGACGGCAAGGCGGTGACGGCCGCGCCGGGCGAGACGATCTGGCAGGTGGCGAACCGGCTGGGGACGGAGATTCCGCATCTCTGCTACGCGCCGGAGCCGGGCTACCGGCCGGACGGCAACTGCCGCGCCTGCATGGTGGAGATCGAGGGCGAGCGGGTGCTGGCCGCCTCCTGCATCCGCAAGCCGACGGCGGGGATGACCGTGAAGTCCGCCAGCGAGCGCGCGAAGAAATCGCGCCGCATGGTGTTCGAGCTGCTGGTCGCCGACCAGCCGGCGCGGGAGGCCGCGCATGACGCGGATTCGAAGTTCTGGCGCTGGGCCGACAGGATCGGCGTCGCCGACAGCCGCTTTCCCGCTAAAGAGATGCCCCCGCCCGATCCGAGCCACCGCGCCATGGCGGTCAACCTGGACGCCTGCATCAACTGCACGCTCTGCGTCCGCGCCTGCCGAGAGGTGCAGGTGAACGACGTGATCGGCATGGCGGCGCGCGGAGCCCGTTCGAAGATCGTGTTCGATTTCGACGACCCGATGGGCGAGTCCACCTGCGTCGCCTGCGGCGAATGCGTGCAGGCCTGCCCCACCGGCGCGCTGCTGCCCGCCGCGGTGGCGACGGATGAGGGCCGGGTGCAGCCGGACCGGTCGGTGGATTCGGTTTGCCCCTATTGCGGGGTCGGCTGCCAGCTCACCTATCACATCAGGGACGACCGGCTGCTTTACGTGTCGGGCCGCGACGGCCCGGCGAACGAGCAGCGGCTCTGCGTCAAGGGCCGGTTCGGGTTCGACTACATCCATCACCGCCACCGGCTGACCACGCCGATGATCCGCAGGGACGGGGCGGAGAAGCGCGTGGGCGAGGATATCGACCCGGCCAACCCATGGACCCATTTCCGCGAGGCGACGTGGGAGGAGGCGCTCGACGCCGCCGCCGCCGGGCTGCGCCGGATCCGCGACGGGAAGGGCGGCAACGCGCTGGCCGGATTCGGCTCGGCCAAGGGGTCGAACGAGGAGGCCTACCTGTTCCAGAAGCTGGTGCGCACCGGATTCGGGACCAACAATGTCGATCACTGCACCCGGCTGTGCCACGCCTCCTCCGTCGCCGCGCTGATGGAATGCATCGGATCGGGCGCGGTGACGGCGCCGTTCACCGCGGTCAGGGAGTCGGACGTCATCGTCGTCATCGGCGCCAACCCGACCGAGAACCACCCGGTCGCCGCCACCTATTTCAAGCAGGCGGTGAAGCGCGGCGCGACGCTGATCGTCATGGACCCGCGCGGCCAGGCGCTGAAGCGCCACGCCAGACACATGCTGCAGTTCACGCCCGGCGGCGACGTCTCCATGCTGAACGCGATCATGAACGTGATCGTGACCGAGGAGCTGTACGACCGGCAATACGTCCAGGCCCATACCGAGGGCTTCGAGGCGCTGGCCGAGCACCTGAAGGACTACACGCCGGAGAAGATGTCCGAGCTCTGCGGCATCGATCCCGAGACGCTGCGCACCGTCGCCCGCACCTATGCGCGGGCGGAGCGCGCCATCGTGTTCTGGGGCATGGGCATATCGCAGCACATCCACGGCACCGACAACGCGCGCTGCCTGATCGCGCTGTCGCTGATGTGCGGGCATACCGGGCGGCCGGGCACGGGGCTGCACCCGCTGCGCGGCCAGAACAACGTGCAGGGCGCGTCCGACGCCGGGCTGATCCCGATGGTCTATCCCGACTACCAGCCGGTGACGGACGAGGCCGTGAAGGCCAAGTTCGAGAAGGCCTGGGGCGTCGCCTCGCTCGACCCCGAGCCGGGGCTGACCGTGGTGGAGATCATGAACGCGGTCCATGAAGGCCGGCTGCACGGCATGTACATCATGGGCGAGAACCCGGCCATGTCCGACCCGGACGCGCAGCACGCGCGCGGCGCGCTGGCGAAGCTCGACCATCTGGTGGTGCAGGACCTGTTCCTGACCGAGACCGCGATGTTCGCCGACGTGGTGCTGCCGGCCTCCGCCTGGC
>WHUE01000034.1:31427-39614 GCA_009377375.1 Alphaproteobacteria bacterium
TGGATCATCCAGCAGATCGCGCGGCGCATGGGGCTGGGCTGGGACTATGCCGGCCCCGACGAGGCCTATACCGAGATGGCGGCGCTGATGCCGTCGCTGGAGAACATCTCGTGGGAGCGGGTGACGCGCGAGGATTCCGTCACCTACCCCTCCGACGCCCCGGACAGGCCGGGCAACGAGATCGTGTTCTCCGAGAGCTTCCCGACCGCCAGCGGGCGCGGGAAGATGACCCCGGCCGCCGTCATTTCTCCGGCCGAGACGCCGGACGCCGAATATCCGATGGTGCTGACCACGGGACGCCAGCTCGAGCACTGGCATACCGGCGCGATGACGCGGCGGTCGGAGATCCTGGATTCGCTGGAGCCGGAAGCGGTCGCCAACATGAACGGCGACGACATGCGCCGGCTGGGCCTCGGGCCCGGCGACATGATCCGGGTGGCGACGCGGCGCGGCACGATCGAACTGAAGGTGCGGCTCGACGGGGCGATCCCGCCGGGGATGCTGTTCGTCCCGTTCTGCTACGCCGAGGCGCCGGCCAATTTCCTGACCAACCCGCAGCTCGACCCGATCGGCAAGATTCCGGAGTTCAAGTACTGCGCCGCGCGGGTGGAACGCGCCGGCGGCGCGATTGAGGCCGCGGAATAGTCCTCTTTCCTACTCCTCCCGCCGGGGCCCGGTGCGGATGCAGGCGAGGGACACCATGCAGAACGCCAGGAAGGTGAGCACCGCGTTCACCGCGTGGCCGACCTCCCAGTGCATCCGCAGCTCCCGCCAGCGTTCCGGCGCGGTCTCCCAGTTCGCCGTCGCCTCGTTCGCCGGATAGACCCAGACGAAGAAGATCGCCAGCGTGGCGAGGACGAGCAGGAAGGCCCCGCTCGCGTACCAGTCCGCGCCGCCCACCCGGCGCAGCCTGAGGGCCAGGAACAGGTTCGCCCCGATCGCGCCGACAAGAACGATGCCGAACAGGTCCCAGCCCCGGTAGATCGCCTGGACGGTGAGATAGTCCGCCTCCGGCAGGCCGATCTTGTTGGGCAGCGCGAAGAAATGCGCGCCCGACGGCACCAGCGCGAGCGCAGTAAGCACCAGTGCGAGGAATTTCGCGGTCGTCGTCAGGGTCATGCCCCGTCCCCTTTCTTATGGCGTGCTGTGCGCCGCCCTTCCCGTATAGACGGCGGAAGACGGATTTTGTTCCCTTTTACGCTATTCCGGTTACGCTATTCCGGCTTCAGCAGGGTCTCGAAATCGGCCATTTCGGCGGCGATGGCGCCTTCCGCCTTTTCCTCCATCGCGCGGTAGCGGGCGAGGATGTCCAGCCCCGCCGCCGTGACCCGCGCGCCGCCGCCGCCCTTTCCGCCGGCGGCGGTCTCGACCAGCGGCTCGCGGAAGCACTGGTTCATCGTCTCCACCAGCTGCCAGGCGCGGCGGTAGGACATCCCCATCTCGCGCGCCGCAGCCGAGATCGAGCCGGTGCGGGAGATCGCGTCCAGCAGCACCGCCTTTCCCGGCCCGATGGCGATGGCCGAGCCGAGCAGGATGCGCAGCCGCGGCCTGGGCTTGCGTGCGTCCTTCATGGCCGGATGAAACGACGCGCGGCCACGGGGGTCAAGGGCGCGGCTGCCGGGGCGTAACCGGACGGCGGAACGGGCACCCCACTCGATTGTCACCCCGGCCAAGCGGCGCGAGCCGCGCAGAGCCGGGGTCCAGAACCGCCACCGGACTCTTGCCCGACGACTGGGCCCCGGCTCAAGGCCGGGGCGACGCTCAGGAGGTTGCCGGAATTTCCATATGCGGCCGCCCTGCGACAGGGCGAGCGAAGCCAACGGAGCGTGGCTTTTGTCGTGTTGCCTCTCCGCCGCCGGCGTCACTCCTCCGGCACGCGGGTCAGCAGTTCCTCGAAGGCGGCGATCTCTTCGCTGACCGCCGCGGCCGCCTTTTCCTCCATCTCCCGATAGCGGGCCAGCGCCTCGGCGCCCCATGCGGTGACCCGCGCGCCGCCGCCGCCCGCGCCGCCCGCGCTGGTCGCCACCAGCGGGTGGACGAAGTCGCGGTTCATCGCCTCGACCAGCATCCAGGCGCGGCGGTAGCTCATCCCCATCCTGCGGGCGGCCTCGGAGATCGAGCCGGTGTCCGCGATGGCGTCCAGCAGCCGCGCCTTGCCGGGCCCCAGCGCCACCGCCGCCCCTATCAGCACCCGCAGCTTCGGCCGCGTCTCGCCCCGTTTCGCCATGGCGCGATCAAACGATGCGGGGCAGCGGCGGTCAAGCGCGGCCGTCGGGGCGGAATCGGAAGGCGGAACGAGCACCCCACTCGATTGTCACCCCGGCCAAGCGGCGCGAGCCGCGCAGAGCCGGGGTCCAGAACCGCCACCGGACTCTTGCCCGACGACTGGGCCCCGGCTCCAGGCCGGGGCGACACTCAGGAGGTTGCCGGAATCCCTATATGCGGCCGCCCAGTCCCGGCCATTTTGGACTCCGGACTCTCGTGGTCGGCGAAGGCCACTGGTGTCCTGTTTAATCCGGCCTGCCCCCTTTCCCCGTCATGGTCGGCGAAGGCCGACCATGACGGGGAAAGGGGGCGTCTTTTAAACCGGACAGCAGTGGGATTTTGCCAAGAGGTACGTGACGCTCCAGCAGAAGCGGCATAAGGCTGCCTATGACGGCTCGACTGCTATCCCGCTTGCGCTCGCGCCAGCGCCGCTTCCGCCTCGGCCAGATCTTCCGGCCGGTTGACGTTGAAGAACGGGTCGACCGGTTCGATCGCGAACGCGGCGCGGGCGAGGCGGTAGCGGGCGGTCCAGACATCCACCTTGCGGACGTCCTCCTGCACCAGCGCATGGCGCAGCGCGCCCGCCAGCCGCACCGGCCACAGCCCGACCACCGGGTGGTCGCGCCCGCCGGAGGAGGCGCAGGCCATGTCGGCGTCCGCCGCCGCCGCGTCCAGCAGCCGGGCGACGAGATCGGCCGGGATGAACGGCGCGTCGCAGGGCACGCTGGCGACCCAGCGGCAGGCGGGCGCGTTGTCCCGCGCCCATTCCAGCCCGGTCAGCACCCCGGCCAGCGGGCCGGGGAAGCCCTCGACCGCATCCCCCGCGACCGGCAGGCCGAAGGCGGCGAAGCGCGCCGGGTCGCCATTCGCGTTGAGCACCATCGCCGCGGCCTGCGGGCGCACGATGCCGACGATGCGTTCCAGGATCGGCCGGCCGGCGAGCGGCAGCAGGCACTTGTCGCCGCCGCCCATCCGCCGCGACTGCCCGCCCGCCAGCAGCAGGGCACAGACGTCAGGGTGCGGCTTCATCGGAAACGGCGCGGCTGCCCACCTCCCCTGTCCCCTCCCCCCAAGAGGGGCCCCATCGAAGTAGTACTTCGATGGGAACCCGCGCGGAGGGGGACGCGGATGCGAGGACCAGTCCTACTCCCTCTCCGCCCCCGGGGGCGGAGAGGGTCGGGGAGAGGTGGGGGACCCACCAGCGTCTCCGACAAGACCGGACAGGCATTATGCCGCATCCTCGGCCTGACCGGCCTTGCGGCTGGCGGATTTCGGCTCGTCCTCCACCGCCTTCGGATCGGCGTCGTAGACAATGCGGTGCTCGCCGGCCAGCGCGACGAAGCGGCGGCCGCGCATGCGCCCGATCAGGGTCAGGTCCGCCTGGCGCGCGAGCTCCACCCCCCAGGCGGTGAAGCCGGAGCGCGACACCAGCACGGGGATGCCCATCTGCACCGTCTTGATGACCATCTCGCTGGTCAGCCGTCCGGTCGTGTAGAACATCTTGCCTGCCGGCTTGATGCCGTGCAGGTACATGTAGCCGGCGATCTTGTCGACGGCGTTGTGGCGGCCGACATCCTCCATGTAGATCAGCGGCCGGTCCTCCTCGCACAGCACGCAGCCGTGGATCGCCCCGGCCTCCAGATAGAGGCTCGGCGTGGTGTTGATCTTCTTCGCCAGGGCATAGAGCCACGAGGTGCGCACCGTCGCGTCGGCGTCCAGCACCACCTCCTCGAACCGTTCCATCACGTCGCCGAACACCGTGCCGACGGCGCAGCCCGAGGTCCGCGTCTTCTTCGCCAGCTTGTCCTCGAAATCGGTCTCGCGGGCGGTGCGGACCACGACGGTGTCGGTCTCCTCGTCGTAGTCGATGCCGGTGACCTCGTCATCCGCACCCAGCATGTTCTGGTTCAGCAGGAAGCCGAGCGCGAGGCAGTCGGGATAGTCGCCGACCGTCATCATGGTGACGATCTCGCGCGAATTGAGGAACAGCGTCAGCGGCCGCTCGACCGTCACCGAGGTCTCCACCTCCGCGCCGTCCTGGTCGCGCCCGGACACCCGGCGGGTGAGTCGCCCATCGGTCGGGTCGGGCGTGACGAGATAGTCGCTGTACTCCGCCATGCAACCGAATATGGACCCCGCCCGACGCGCGGGCAACCACGCCGGAGGCTCCGGCTCCGCACCGCGGCGCCCCCCGATTCCGAACCATTCAAGGTCCGCCGTAAGCGTCCAAGGTAAAAAGGCTTTCCTCTTTCCTTTCGGCCGCCCGAACGTCGAAGGTCGACTTTTGACCGAATCGCAAATGCTGGTCAAAACTTGCGCACTCGTGTATTCATGTCATGGGAATAATGTGGTGGGGGCTCGCCCTTGGCCGGGCTTCGCCGGGCGGGACAGTCGTCGAACCGGGTCTCCGGCACAGGGCAGGCGTTTCGGCCGGCATGCGTGTCCGCCCGCGATGGGCAACGCGCAACGGTTTCAGGGATGTGCGTGGGGACGGGACCGTTGGACGGACAATTCGAAAAAGGTATGGGAACCGGACGGCCAGCCCCGGGCGGAGAGAGCCCGAAGGATGGCGGCTTCGCGCCGGAGCCGTCGCCCGTATCCGGCGTGAAGCCGGACGCCGCGGAGGCCACGGGCCGGACGACGCAGGTGCCCGACGCGCTGCTGTCCCTCATGCCGCCGATGTATCGCGCCGATCGCGCCGGCCAGCTGGTCTATCGCAACCGCAGCTTCGCCGCCCTCGCCGCAGCCGCCTTTCCGGAATTCCGCAGCCCCGCCCGCATGAAGATGGACGTCGTGCCGGCGCCGGCCGAGCTGATGGACATCTTCGACCGGCTGAATGCGGGCGAGGAGAACGTCAAGCTGCGCCAGAGCTTCATGCTGGGCGGGCAGATCCGGCATTTCCGCTCCTCCCATTTCCTGCTGTACGAGAACGATGCGCCCGTCGGCTACGCCGGGCTCTATACCGACGTCACGCTGGAAGCCGAGGCGGTGATGCAATCCGCCCGCGCCGAGGCGCGCTTCCAGGACGTCATCCGCTCCGCCTCGGACTGGGTGTGGGAGACGGACGAGAACCTGAACCTCACCTACGTCTCCAACCGGATATCCGAGGCGCTGGAAAGCCCGCCGTCGTCGCTGACCGGCAAGCATCTGTTCATGCTGGGAGAGTTCGAGGAGCTGCCCGGCTCCGGCCCGGCGCGGCCCGATCTCGCCACCACGCTGATGCCGTTCCGCGGCCGCATCTTCCTGATGCCGGACAAGCGCGGCCGGGTGCGGCGCATCTCGCTGACCGGCGTGCCGGTCTTCGACGACCGCAGCGGCGCCTTCATGGGCTATCGCGGCACCGGCACCGACGTCACCCGCCAGCACGAGGCGGAGATGCGCGCGCGCAAGACGCAGAAGGTGCTCGAGGCAAGCCTGACCGAGCTGCGCGAGCGCAACGTCCAGCTCGACGGCGCGCTGAAGGAGGCCCAGTCCGCCGCCCGCGCCAAGACCGAGTTCCTCGGCAAGATGAGCCACGAGCTGCGCACCCCGCTGAACGCCATCATCGGCTTCGCCGAGATGTCGATCCAGCAGGTGTTCGGCTCGCTCAACGGCCGCTATCTCAGCTATTTCCGCGACATCCACGGCGCGGCCTACCACCTGCTCAACATCATCAACGACATCCTGGACGCGGTGAACGTCGATTCGGCCAAGGTCAGCATCTCGTCGCGGCCGACCCGCGTGGGCGAGGTGCTGGCCCAGGCGCGTTCCATCGTCGCGGTGCGGGCCGAGCAGCGCGAGATCGATCTGAGCGCCGTGACGATGGGGCAGGACTGGGTGGTGATGGCGGATCCCGGGCGCACGCGGCAGATCTTCGTCAACCTGCTGTCCAACGCGGTGAAGTTCACCAATCCCGGCGGCTCGGTGGGCGTGGACGCGCGGCCCTGCGGCCAGGATGCGGTCGAGTTCACCGTCTGGGACACCGGCATCGGCATCCCCGAGGACCAGCACAGCCGCATCTTCGAGAGCTTTCACCAGGTCAATCACGACCTGCTGTCGAACCCGATCGAAGGCACCGGGCTCGGGCTCACCATCTCCCGCCAGCTCGCCCAGATGATGGGCGGCGACATCCATGTCGAAAGCCGGCCCGGCCGCGGCGCGCGCTTCACCGTGCGCCTGCCCCGCGTGGACGCGCCGACAGAAGCGCTCGAGCGCGAGACGCTTTTCTGAAACCGGGCGGTTTTCCACCGTTCTTTGCAGCCATGCCATCCCCCCACTTCCCATCGCGTCGCCGGGCGTTATATACTCCGGTATACAACGCTGCGGTGGCGGACGGTGCGGGTGGGGGGGTAGAATGCGGTCCGCGGGGGGAAGGAGAGGTGACGCAATGGCCCGGATTCTTGCCGGACGGACGGAAGAACAGCCGCTGATCGACCCGCACGGGCGGGCGATCACCTATCTGCGCGTGTCGGTGACCGACCGCTGCGACTTCCGCTGCGTCTACTGCATGGCGGAGGACATGACCTTCCTGCCGAAGACGGAGGTCCTCACGCTGGAGGAGCTCGACCGGCTGTGCAGCGCCTTCGTGGCGCGCGGCGTGCGCAAGCTCCGGCTGACCGGCGGCGAGCCGCTGGTGCGGCGGAACATCATGTCGCTGATCGAAGGCCTGTCCCGCCACCTGGACTCCGGCGCGCTGGACGAGCTGACGCTGACCACCAACGGCAGCCAGCTCGCGAAATACGCGGACCAGCTCTACGCCGCGGGTGTGCGCCGGCTCAACGTCTCGCTGGACACGCTGGACGAGTCCCGGTTCGCCGCCATCACCCGCTGGGGCCGCCTGCCCCAGGTGATGGAAGGCCTCGCCGCCGCCAGGCGCGCCGGGCTCGCGATCAAGATCAACACCGTGGCGCTGCGCGGCGTCAACGACGCGGAGTTCGACGCGCTGGTGCGCTGGTGCGGCGACCAGGGCTTCGACCTGACCTTCATCGAGGTCATGCCGATGGGCGAGATGGGCGAAGGCGTCCGGCTGGACCAGTACATGCCGCTCTCCATGGTGCGCGCGCAGCTCAACAAGAGCTGGACGCTGGAGGACACGGATTACGACACCGGCGGCCCCGCCCGCTACGCGCGCTGTCGGGAGACCGGCGGGCGCATCGGCTTCATCACCCCGCTGACCCACAATTTCTGCGAAAGCTGCAACCGCGTGCGGCTGACCTGCACCGGCACGCTCTACATGTGCCTCGGCCAGGAGGACGCCGCCGACCTGCGCACGCCCTTGCGCGCCGACCCCACCGACGCGCTGCTGATGGACGCCGTCGACGAGGCCATCGGCCGCAAGCCCAAGGGCCACGACTTCGTCATCGACCGCCGCCGCAACGGCCCCGCCGTCGGCCGCCACATGAGCGTGACGGGCGGCTGACCCCGACGTCCGTCGCATCGCGGCGCAGTTTCCTGGCGCGGCGTGTCCTCTGGCGCAGAGCCATTCCCCACCTCACCCGGCGCGCTTCGCGCGCCACCCTCTCCGCCCCCAAGGGGCGGAGAGGGTATTTTGCATGCTTTGTCTGCTCCCGACGCCCAACCGGCTTTCCCTCTCCGCCCCCGGGGGCGGAGAGGGTCAGGGTGAGGTGGGGGTTCTCTCGACCTCCGCGGCGATGACCTGCAATACGCCTTCGATATTGCCGAGCACGTCGTTGTTCCAGAACCGGATCACCCGGTAACCGCGGGCAGCCAATGCTTCCGTTCGTGCGTCGTCCCCGGACGTCTCCATTGCATGCTGCCCTCCGTCGATCTCTATGGCCAGCTTGCATGCCGGAATCGCGAAGTCGGCAATGTAAGGTCCGACGGGATGCTGCCGCCGCACCCGGAACGGCAGGTTCGCTTCGCGGAGCGCGCGCCATAGAACCCTTTCGGCGTCCGTCGCATCGCGGCGCAGTTTCCTGGCGC
>WHUE01000350.1 GCA_009377375.1 Alphaproteobacteria bacterium
CTCCAGCGCCTCCTCCTTCACCTTCAAGGTGGGCACGGGCATCAGCACCGTCGCCGACGAGATCGCCGTCACCGTGGACAGCATCTCGGCCGGTACGCTGGGCCTCTCCACGCTGGACGTCACCAGCGACACCGCCGCCAACACGGCGTCTTCGGCGATCACCTCCGCCATCGACACCCTGCAGACGTCGCGTGCCAAGATCGGCGCCAACCAGAACCGTCTCGAGTTCGCCGCGGCGAATATCGCGACGACGACGGAGAACACCGAGGCGGCGCGCAGCCAGCTGATGGACCTGGATGTGGCGGCGGAGATGAGTTCCTTCGTCTCCAAGCAGATCCTGGTTCAGGCCGGCGTGTCGATGCTGGCGCAGGCGAACCAGATGCCGAACAACCTGCTTCGGCTGTTCCAGTAAGCGTTTCGCGTATCGGAGAGGGGCTTCGGCCCCTCTCCACTTCGCCCCGGGGCGCATGAATGAATCGCAGTATCTGTTGCGGCGCTCATAAAGTCTCAATCATTTTG
>WHUE01000351.1 GCA_009377375.1 Alphaproteobacteria bacterium
AGCTGATGGCGAGGCGGCAACCGCGATGGCCGAGCATCGGGTTCGCTTCCTCGAGCTGCAACGCGCGCTGGCGAACCTTGTCCGCCGAAATGCCCGCCGCCGCCGCGACTTCCGCGATCTCGGCCTCTCCCTTCGGCAGGAACTCGTGCAGCGGCGGATCGAGCAGCCGGATCGTCACCGGCAGGCCTTTCATGATGCGAAAGATTTCGACGAAATCGCTGCGCTGCATCGGCAGGATCTTTTCGAGCGCCGAGCGCCGCGCCGGCTCGTCGGCGCCGACGATCATCTGACGCATGGCGATGATGCGGTCGGAATCGAAAAACATGTGCTCGGTGCGGCACAATCCGACGCCTTCCGCGCCGAACTCGCGCGCGGTCCGGCAATCGTCCGGGGTATCGGCATTCGCGCGCACGCCGAGCCGGCGGATGTCGTCGGCCCATTGCATGAGACGCCCGAAGTCGCCGGAAAGCTCCGGCTGTATCGTCGGAACGATGCCGACCATCACTTCGCCGGTCCCG
>WHUE01000352.1 GCA_009377375.1 Alphaproteobacteria bacterium
GGGGTGATTTTCGTCGCGGTGCCGTTCATGGACGCCCTGCACGTCTTCGCGGGGTGATGCCGTGCGGACCGCCTGTCCTTCCCCTCCAGTCCTCCAAGGAATCGAACGAGTGATGCAGTACCGACTTCTCACCATCGCCGCCGGCTCGCTGGCCGCGCTGCTGGCCGTCGTGCGCCGGGTCACCGGTCGCCTCATCGATGAGCGCGGCGAAGGGGTGATCTCCACCGCGATCGCCGTGCTGATCATCGCGCTGATCGGCGCGGCGATGTGGGTCGCGTTCAACAACGTCTGGCAGGGCGCCGAGCAGCGCATCCAGGACTCGGTCAACCAGATCGGCGGCTGATGGTCATGCATGCCGACGAGACGGGGACCGGGGTGATCTCGTCCCTTCTGGGGATGACGATCGTCCTTGTCCTGCTGTTCTTCGCCGCCCACCTGCTGCTGGGCCTGTATGCCACCTCGGTCGTCACGGCGGTCACGTGGGATGCGGCCCGGATGGCGGCCGGGGAGCAGGGC
>WHUE01000353.1 GCA_009377375.1 Alphaproteobacteria bacterium
GCAGCGAGTCGAGCGCCGGCTCGTCGTACCTGACGGCGGCGGCCGCCGCGACCTGGTCCGCCAGCACCACGTCGCAGACGGCGGCGCGGCCGCGGTGCTCGTCGTGTGCGGCGTCGCCGGTGGGGTTCAGGTCCGCGCGCACGTCGCCGGCCGGCACGTAGTACGCGGGATAGTACGGGTGCTCCCACACCAGGACCGGCCGGATGGTGTCGGCGACCAGGTAACCGCCGAGGTAGGCACGCACCCGCTTCTGGCCGTTCTCCACCCGGACGCGGTCGGCTCGCTCGTGCATGTCGACCTCCCGCCGCCAGGCTATCCTGCGGGGAGTGGAGGGGAGCCACACGTGAGCGACCTGCATCAGCTTCCGGCCGACCTGCCCGTGCCCGAGGACGACGGCGCCGCAGACCACCTGCCGGGGCGACCGGCGCCGCGGATCACGCTGCCGAGCACGTCGGGCGCGGCGGTGTCGCTCGCCGGGCTCGGCCGGGGTCGCACGGTGCTCTACGTCTACCCGAT
>WHUE01000354.1 GCA_009377375.1 Alphaproteobacteria bacterium
GCCGGTCTCCCGCCTGCTCGATTTCGTCAAGGGGCCGGACTTCCCCACGGGCGGCATCATGGTAGAAGACCAGGCAGCCATCCGAGAAGCCTACGAGACCGGCCGTGGTGGCTTCCGCCTGCGCGCGCGCTGGGAGAAGGAGGAGCAGGGGCGCGGAACGTGGAACGTCGTCGTTACCGAGATCCCCTATGGCGTGCAGAAGTCGCGCCTGATCGAGAAGGTCGCCGAGCTCATCATCGCCCGCAAGCTGCCGCTGCTGGAGGACGTGCGCGACGAGAGCGCGGAGGACATCCGCCTCGTGCTGGTGCCGAAAAGCCGCACCGTCGAGCCCGAACTGCTGATGGAATCGATCTTCCGGCTTACCGATCTTGAAACACGCTTTCCGCTCAACATGAATGTCCTGTCGCGCGGCCGCGTGCCGGGTGTCCTGTCGCTGAAGGAAGTGTTGCGCGAGTGGCTCGACCACCGCCGCGAGGTCCTGCTCCGCCGTTCGCGCTATCGCTTGGCCGAGAT
>WHUE01000355.1:0-239 GCA_009377375.1 Alphaproteobacteria bacterium
GCCGAGCACGAAGGCCGGCATGATCATCGTCTGCAGCGAGCGGACGGGATCGATGAAGAAGGATTCGTAGCCCGATGCGGGCAGCAGCCGCAATTGAACGGAGACGAGCAGGATCAGCATGATGCCGAGCCAGAAATTGGGGATGGAGAGGCCCGAGAGCGCGACGACATTCGCGACATAGTCGAGCATCGTGCCCTTTTTCACGGCCGACAGAATACCCATCGGCACGCCGATGGCGA
>WHUE01000355.1:249-512 GCA_009377375.1 Alphaproteobacteria bacterium
AGAGTGGTGACCGGCTGGCGCGTGCGCAGCGAGATGCCGAGGTCGCCTTGGAGCACACCGCCGAGCCAGTAGAAATACTGATGTGTCACAGGCTCGTTCAGCCGGTACTTGTCGCGCAGATACTCAAGCAGCTCGGGATTGCGGTCCTCGCCGGCAAGCGCGAGCACCGGATCTCCCGGCAACAGCTTCTGTAGCGAGAAAACGAAGACCGAGACGATCAGAAGCGTAGGTATCGCGATCAACACGCGTCGGCCGATGTATGA
>WHUE01000356.1 GCA_009377375.1 Alphaproteobacteria bacterium
ACGAGTATCTGATGCGCTCGTCCGAGGCGCCCAACCTCAGGAAGCTGCCGAGCGAGTACGTGACCGACATGTACTACACGACCCAGCCGATGGAGCGGACCAACATGGCGCTGCTCGAGGCGTCGTTCAAGGCGATGAAGGCCGACACGCAGCTGCTCTACGCATCCGACTGGCCGCACTGGGATTTCGACGCGCCGTCGAGCGTCTACGACCTGCCGTTCCTCGACGACGAGGCGCGGCGCAACATTCTCGGCCGCAACGCCGCAAGGCTGTTCGGCCTGCCCGACCATACGGCGTAAGCCGCATCCCAGGAGAGACCCCATGATCACCGTTCTCGTCACCTACAAGCTCCGCCCCGGCACCGACCGCACCGCGGCGAAGGCGCAGTCCGAGGCCGCCGCGCCCAGGTTCCGGGCGCTCGACGGGCTGCAGACCAAGTACTTCCTCTATCGCGAGGAGGAGGGGCTCGGTGGCGGCTTCTACATCTGGGAGAGCCGCGAGAAGGCGGAGGC
>WHUE01000357.1 GCA_009377375.1 Alphaproteobacteria bacterium
GGCCTCGCTCGACCTCGCCTACGTCGCCGCCGGCCGCTACGAAGGCTACTGGGAAACCGGGCTGCAGCCGTGGGACGTCGCCGCCGGCATCGTCATCGTGCGCGAGGCGGGCGGCATGGTCAGCGAGCTCGACGGGCGCGCCAACGTGCTGGCCGGCGGATCGATCCTCGCGGCGAACCAGCGGCTGTACGATCCGATTCGCAGGATGCTGCTCGACGCGATGCGCGCCGAGGGGCTTCGCCTCGACGAATGATTCCTTTATTTCAATGGGTTGACATGGCACCCCCGCGGCGGCCGTTGTTCGCGGGGACTCGCTAAGCTATTTTATTCCTTTCGGCACGAGGCGTGCGCGGTGCATTCTGTTGGCGGTAAAGCGGGTTGGAGAACATGACGTCTGAAACACGCGGGACCCGGGCCCTCCTGACGGCAGCCGCGGCCGTCCGCGGCCTGTCCGTCGCAGTGGCGGTGAGCGTCGCCGGCGCGGCCCATGCCCAGTCGGACAACGTCACCG
>WHUE01000358.1 GCA_009377375.1 Alphaproteobacteria bacterium
AGATCGGCTCCCAGCCGAAGCGCCGGTGATGCGCGTCGAGCAGTGCGCCGATGCCGCGCTCACCGTTATAGGGGACCGGAGCGTGGTTCTCCCGATAAAAGCCGAACTTCTCGTGCTCGGTGCCGATGCGCCAGTCGGATTCCGGCTTCGACCCCTGTTCGAGATAGGTGACGAGTTCGTCACGCGACTCGATGACAGGGCTCTGCGGCCCATCCACCCGTGTCGACATGCGCGAGAGCTCCGCTTGAATTGAAGGAAACTGGCTCGGGATGTCGAGGCGCGGGTCCCAAAGATCAAGGGGCGCTTTATCGCGCCTGCGTAAAGACCCGGCAAGGGCCTCAACGCAACCGCTCACGATCGCGAGAGCCCCGCGGCTTTGCCCGGCAGGACGCAAGCCATCAACCGCCCCTGCCAGAGAAGAGGGGGGTGGTGTGCGCTTCACAACGAAGTCCGACTAGTGGAAGGGGTATTTAACCAAGCCCTTGGAGCAGGCTTTCTTGAACTCCCGCTT
>WHUE01000359.1 GCA_009377375.1 Alphaproteobacteria bacterium
ATGCGGGCGGCATGACGGTGCGCGACATCGGCCATCACCTCGAGCGGACGCTGGGCACCGAGCTCTCGCACGACACCATCTCCAAGGTCACCGACGCGGTGCTGGAGGAGGTCAAGGCCTGGCAGAGTCGCCCCCTGGAGGCCATCTACCCGATCATCTATCTCGATGCGCTGGTGGTGAAGGTCCGCGACGGCCACACCGTCGGCAACCGGGCCGCCCACATCGCGATCGGCGTCGACCTCGACGGCGTCAAGCACGTCCTCGGGATCTGGGTCCAGGCCAGCGAGGGGGCGAAGTTCTGGGCCGGGGTCTGCGCCGAGCTACGCAACCGCGGCGTCAAGGACACCCTGATCGTGTGCTGCGACGGGCTCAAGGGTCTCCCCGACGCGGTGCGCGCCACCTGGCCTGACGCCACCGTGCAGACCTGCGTGGTGCATCTCGTGCGCAACAGCCTGCGCTACGCGTCGAACAAGCACTGGGGTCAGGTCACCGGCAGATGCGAGCGATCTA
>WHUE01000035.1 GCA_009377375.1 Alphaproteobacteria bacterium
GAAAGTCGCGGCCGGGATGACACTGGAAATATTCTAATTGAGTCCAGACCCTAGACCTATTTCCTGAGCAGGAACTCGCGGCCGACCTTGACGCGCGGTACGCCGTCATACTCGACGACATCGGCGGTGGCGTAGGTTTCGTTCCAGACGCTGGGCAGGTAGCTGCCGGTGCCGATCACGTCGATCGGCGCGCGGGCCTCGGCCATCAGCTTGCACTTGGCCGGGCCGAACCCGCTGGAGCAGACGATCTTCGCCTGGCCGAACCCTTCGCGGTCCAGCGTTTCGCGCATGTGCCAGGCGGCGGCGGCCGAGACGCCGGAGCCGACCAGGTAGTTGAGCTCCGTCTCGCTGCGGTAGCCGCGCACGACATCGGGCACGTGGCGCTCGAGCACGGCGTAGGAGGCAGTCGGGTCCAGCTCCTCGACATAGCGGCTGCCGGGCGTGTCCATCCGCACCGACAGCGTGCCGGCGGCCACGCGCTCGGGGAACCGCCGGCAGACCGCCAGCGCGTCCGAAATCTCGCGCCCGAAATAATCGACCAGCGCGGTGATCGGCTCGTCCGGGAACACCTCGTCGAACATCTCGGCGGCCTTCAGCGTGGAGCCGGCATAGCCGATGAAGGCGTGCGGCATCGTGCCGGCGCCGGCCTTCTGGCCGAAATAATGCGCGGTGGCGTCGGTGGCGTTGGCGACGAAGCCTACCGCCGACGTCTCGCGCCGCGCCCGGGCGGAGCCGACGGCGGCCGCATAGGCCATCATCTCCGCCATCTCCGTGCCCGCGCAATGGCGCGCGTCCATCGCCAGGAAGGCGACCTTCGGCAGGTCGGCGCACATCGAATAGGCGTTGTAGGCGGCGACGCAGCAGGGGCCGAGCTTCTGGAGCATCAGCGTCTCCAGGTCGACGAGCTGCGCGAACGGCCCGGTGACGTAGAAGATCGGCTCGCCCGCCCCGACCCACTTGCCCTCCGGATAGCGCAGGTCGATGTCGAACGTGCAGCCGCGCCGCGCCGCCATGGTCGCCAGCCAGTCCAGCACCAGCCGCGGCGCGGAGATTACCGGGCGGCGCATGAACACGGCGTAGGTCACCTGCGCCTCGCCGAAGCGCTGCACGGCGCGCTTGGTGCGCATGAAATACTTGTCCGTCCAGGCCGCGATATCCGCGTCCTCGACCGGCCATTCGACAGTCGACTCCTGACGCGGCGCCGACTCGATCACGGTTTTGGCCTTCATTGCTGGCGTGTCCCTGGATGTCCGTCGCGGCGGCGGAAAGCGGTTGCGGTTGCCCGTGATTGTACTTGAAAGGCCGATCTGGAGTACACATTGGCTGCATCTTCTGAATTTTCTGCCTGCGGATCATGAACAGCTACGAGAAACTGGAAAAGGCCTTCGGCCGCATCGCCGCGATCGAGGAAGCCGGCGCCATGCTGCACTGGGACATGTCGGTGATGATGCCCCACGGCGGCGCGGAGGCGCGCGGCGAGCAGATGGCGACGCTCAAGGTACTGGCCCACGAACAGATGACGGCGCCGGAGACCGCCGCGCTGCTGGATGCGGCCGAGGCCGACCCGCCGGCCGACCCCTGGCAGGCCGCTAATCTGCGCGAGATGCGCCGCCGCTGGCGCCACGCCGCCGCGGTGCGGGGCGACCTGGTGGAGGCGCTGTCCCGCGCCGGCACGCGCTGCGAGATGGTCTGGCGCGAGGCCCGTCCCGCGGGCGACTTCGCGCAGGTGCGGGACGCGCTGGCGGCGCTGCTCGGGCTGGTGCGCGAGCTTGCCGCGGCCAAGGCGGAGGCGTTCGGCCTCAGCCCCTACGAGGCGCTGCTCGACCAGTACGAGCCGGACGGGCGGGTGGCGGAAATCGACCGCCTGTTCGACGACCTCGCCGCGTTCCTGCCCGGCTTTGTCGACGAGGCGCTGGCGGTGCAGCGCGCCCGGCCTGCGCCGCTGCCACCGCAGGGGCCGTTCCCGGTCGCCGCCCAGCGCACGCTCGGGGAAAAGCTGATGGAGGCGGTGGGGTTCGACTTCAACCACGGCCGGCTCGATATCAGTCTGCACCCGTTCTGCAGCGGCGTGCCCGACGACGTGCGCATCACCACCCGCTATGAGACCGACGATTTCGTCCAGTCGCTGATGGGGGTGCTGCACGAGACCGGTCACGCCATGTACGAGCGCGGCCTGCCCGCCGCCTGGCGCCGCCAGCCGGTGGGCACGGCGCGGGGCATGGCGATGCACGAGAGCCAGTCGCTGCTGGTCGAGATGCAGGTCTGTCGCGGGCCGCACTTCCTCGAATTCGCCGCGCCGCTGATGCGCGAGGCGTTCGGCGGCGACGGCGCGGCCTGGACGGTCGAGAATCTGTCGCGGCTCTACGCCCGCGTGGCGCCGGATTTCATCCGTGTCGACGCCGACGAGGCCACCTATCCGGCCCATGTCATCCTGCGCTACCGGCTGGAATCGGCGCTGATCGCCGGCGACATGACGGTGGACGATCTACCCGGCGCCTGGAACGAGGGGATGAAGGCGCTGCTCGGCCTGAACGTCCCCGACGACCGGGTCGGCTGTCTGCAGGACATTCACTGGTATGACGGCGCGTTCGGCTATTTCCCGACCTATACGATGGGTGCGCTGGCCGCTGCCCAGATTTACGCCGCGGCCCGGGACGCGGTGCCCGGGGTGCAGGACTCCATCGCCCGCGGGGAGTTCGCGCCGCTGATGGCATGGCTGCGACAAAATGTCCACGGGCGCGGTTCGCTGCTTTCCACCCGCAACCTTCTGGTCGAAGCGACCGGAAAACCGCTGGAAACAGAAGCCTTTAAGTCGCATCTGAAGGCGCGCTACCTGGTCTGACCGGGGGGTCGCATACGCCCGGGAGTCGGAAAGACGACCTGGACGACTAGAATCTTTTGCGCTGCAAAATATATACTCGGGCGTGAGCGGTTCGTCGCACCGGTGTCAGGCGACACGCGTTCCAGGGCGGGACGCGGCGGATCGGATTGTAGCCAAGGAGTACGTGTGATGCGGAGCATCCCTGCGATGCTGGGTGTCGCCGTCCTGACCGCCCTGACGACTTTCCCAGCGGCGGCCGAGATGGCGTGCGGTGTGCGTGACGAGATCGTCTCCAAGCTGGGCGACGAATTCGACGAAAAGCGCGTGGGCATGGGGCTCGGCCATGACGGCCAGGTCGTGGAGGTCTTCGCCTCCCGCGACAGCGGCACCTGGACCATGCTGGTGACCTATCCGACCGGGCAGACCTGCCTCTACGGCGCTGGCGAGGCGTGGCAGAATCCGGCCCAGTCCCCGGTGGCAAGCAGCAAGCCGACCGCCTGATCCGGCGCGTGCCGGCCGCGCCGGGGTTCGCATCGTTGCCGCCTGTGCCTCATACTGGGGGATGGAAGCAGAGATGGATGTCCCGGCCGCGCGCAGAGGCGCAGACGATATCGCGGTGGCGCTGATCGGCGTCGCCTGCGGCTTGGGCGCGCGCGATTCCGGTTGCGGCGACGGCCCAGCCGCGCTGCGCGCTTTCGGGCTGCACCGCCGTCTCGCCGATGCCGGGATCGGCCTCCTCAAGGACCGGACCCTCGCCGTCGCGGGGCTCGCCGGCGCCGATGCCGTTGCCGATATCTGCCGCCTCGTCGCGCGGCTGACCGCCGACGCCGTGGCGGCGAACGCCCGGTTCGCGGTCGTCGGCGGCGATCATTCCTGCGCCGCCGGCAGCTGGGCCGGGGCGGCCGACGCGCTTGCCGCGCGCGGGCCGCTCGGGCTGATCTGGGTCGACGCCCATATGGACAGCCATACCCCCGAAACCACGCCCTCGGGCACGCTTCACGGGATGCCGGTGGCGGCACTGCTCGGCTGCGGCGGGGCGGCGCTGACGGGCATCGCCCGGCGCGTCCCCGCGCTCGATCCCGCCCATCTCTGCCTGGTCGGGGTGCGCAGCTTCGAGCCGGAGGAACCGGCGCTGCTCGACTCGCTCGGCGTGCGCGTCTTTCGCATGGAGGATATCCGCCGCCTCGGGCTTGCCGCCGTCATACGGGAGGCATCGGCGATCGCGCTCGACGGCACGGCGGGGGCCGGCATTTCCATCGACCTGGACGCCATCGATCCCGGCGCGGCGCCGGGGGTGGGCTCGCCGGTGCCCGGCGGTCTGGATGCCGGGGAACTGGTCGACGCGATGGCCCGTATCGGTCGCGATCCCCGCTTTATCGGCTGCGAAATCGCCGAATACAACCCGGCCCTCGACGACGGTTGCCGCACGGCCGAGATCGCCGTGCGGCTGCTCGAGGCGTTTCTCGGCGGACCGCTATCCGCCGCCCGCCGATAACGCGGCCTGACACGGCATTGTCACACCGGTCACAGGATGGCAACGCGCAATGCATCCCGCCGCGCCCATATCAGACGGGAAGCGAGCGTCTCTGGATCATGCGCAAGGTTCGGTAACCATTTGCAATATTTTGGTTATTCGGCCCGCATGTCAGCGTAAACCAAAGGAGAATCACCCATGCGGTGGAAGCTTACCGGGTTGATCGCCGCGATCGCAACGACACTGCCCGTCCTGTCCGCGGCTGCGCAGCAGCCGGTCTGCGGCGAGCACGAAACCATGGTCGAACGGCTCAACGGCAAGTTCTCCGAAAAGCGTGTCGGCGCCGGGCTCGGCCATGACGGCCAGCTGGTGGAGGTGTTTGCCGCACCCGAAGGGACGACATGGTCGATGCTGGTGACCCTGCCGACGGGTAAGGCCTGTCTCGTGGGCGCCGGCGAGGCCTGGCAGATGCCGGATGGCGCCAACGGCAGCCACGCCTGGCTCATGCCGCAGCGGTAGCGGCTGCCTCGCTCCCCTTGTTCGACGCGCCCGCCCTCGATAGTGTGTGCCGCCCCGCCGCCGGCGGGGCCGAGAGAGGACGGAACCGTGCGTTATGTCAGCACAAGGGGCGGGGCCCCCGAGCTCGATTTCGAAGGCGTTCTGCTGGCGGGGCTCGCCCGCGACGGCGGGCTCTATGTGCCCGAATCCTGGCCCCGGCTGACGGCTGACGACCTGCGCGGTTTTGGCGGGCTCCCCTACGCGGACGTCGCCGCGCGCGTGATGCGGCCCTTCGTCGGAGACTGCCTTCCCCCGGCAGAGTTCGAGGCGCTGGTGGCGGAATCCTATGCCGGGTTCGATCATGCGGCGGTCGCGCCGATGGCGCAGCTCGGCTCCAACGAATGGCTGCTGGAGCTGTTCCACGGTCCGACGCTGGCGTTCAAGGATTTCGCGCTCCAGCTTCTCGGCCGGCTGTTCGACCGCGTTCTGGCGAGGCGGGGCGAACGGGTGACGGTGGTCGGCGCGACGTCGGGCGATACCGGCTCCGCCGCGATCGAGGCCTGCCGCGGCCGCGAGGCGGTCGACATCTTCATCCTGCACCCGAAGGGCCGCGTGTCGGAGGTGCAGCGTCGCCAGATGACCACGGTGGACGCCGCCAACGTCCACAACATCGCCATAGACGGCACGTTCGACGACTGTCAGGACCTGGTGAAGGCGATGTTCAACGACGGGGCCTTCCGGGATTCCATGCGTCTGTCGGCGGTCAACTCGATCAACTGGGCGCGCATCATGGCGCAGACGGTCTACTACGTGACCGCCGCCGTGGCCCTCGGCGCGCCGGATCGCAGGATCGCCTTCTCGGTTCCCACCGGCAATTTCGGCGATGTCTTCGCCGGCTACGCGGCGGCGCGGATGGGGCTGCCGGTGGCGAAGCTGATCGTCGCCACCAACGCCAACGACATCCTCGATCGCTTCTTCGAGACCGGCGAGATGACGGCGCGTCCTGTGGTGCCGACCCTGAGCCCGGCGATGGATATCCAGGTTTCCAGCAATTTCGAGCGGCTGCTGTTCGACATGCACGGGCGCGACGGGCGCAAGGTGTCTCAGGCGATGACCGCGTTCCGCGAAAGCGGCGCGATGACCGCGCCGGCCGAGGCGATGGAGGACGCGCGCGCCCTGTTCGCCTCCGCCCGGCTCGACGACGACGGAATCAGGGCGGAGATAGCGGACACGCTGTCCGCCACCGGGCACGTGGTCGATCCCCATACCGCCACCGCGCTGCATGCCGGGCGCGTCCGCCGGGGCGATCCGGCGACGCCGCTGGTATGCCTCGCGACAGCGCATCCGGCGAAGTTCCCCGATGCGGTGGAGCAGGCGACGGGGCGCCGCCCGGCGCTGCCGGAGCGGCTCGCCACGCTGATGGAGCTGCCGGAGCGCATGACCGGCCTGCCCAACGACCTCGCCGCGGTCCAGGATCATCTGCGCGCCCGCAGCCGGGTGGGGGTGGGAGCATGACGGTGGAACTCACCACCCTGCCCAGCGGGCTGCGCGTCGTCACCCACCGGATGGAGGCCGTCGAGACCGTCTCGCTCGGCGCCTGGGTGGAGGCGGGAACGCGGTACGAGGCGGCATCGGTCAACGGCGTCTCGCATTTGCTGGAGCACATGGCGTTCAAGGGCACCGGGCGGCGCAGCGCGCAGGCCATCGCCGAGGAGATCGAGGCGGTCGGCGGCTCGCTCAACGCCTACACCTCGCGCGAATCGACCGCCTATCACGCCACCGTGCTGAAGGAGGACGTGGCGCTGGCCGTCGACATCATCGCCGACATCCTCCAGCACCCGGCCTTCGACGAGGCGGAGCTCGCCCGCGAGCGCCACGTGGTGCTGCAGGAGATCGGCGAGACCAACGACATGCCCGAGGAGCTGGTGTTCGACCGGTTCCAGGAAGTCGCCTATCCCGACCAGCCGATGGGCCGCACCGTGCTCGGCCCGCCCCAGATCGTGGCCGTGATGCCGCGCGAGACGCTGATGGATTACATGGCGCGGCACTATTCGGCCCCGCGCATGGTGATCGGCGCGGCCGGCCGGCTCGACCACGACGCGGTGGTGAAGATGGTGGAGCGCGAGTTCGACGCGCTGGCCGCGGGCGGCGCGCCGGCGCCGGAGCCCGCGCGCTACGCCGGCGGCGACACGCGCGAGGCGCGCGCGCTGGAACAGATGCATTTCGTGCTCGGGCTGGACGGGATGGGCTATCACGACCCCGACTACTACGCCGCCTCGGTCGCCTCGATGGCGCTCGGCGGTGGCATGTCGTCGCGGCTGTTCCAGGAGATCCGCGAACGGCGCGGCCTCGCCTATTCGATCTACAGCTTTCTTTCGCCCCATGCCGACAGCGGAATGTTCGCGGTCGCCGCCGGCACCGGGGCGGAAGACGCCGCCGAGCTGGCCGAGGTGCTGTGCGACGAGCTCAGCCGCGCCGCGGACGGGATGGAGGAGGCGGAGCTGAGCCGCGCCCGCGCGCAGCTTCGCGCCGGAATCGTGATGTCGCTCGAAAGCAGCGCGTCGCGCGCGGAGCAGCTCGCCCGTCAGGTGATGGTCTACGGCCGGCCAATGGAGATCGCGGAGATCACGGCGAGGATCGACGCGGTGACTGCGGACGACGTCTCGCGCGCCATCCGCCGCTGGCTCGCGTCAACGCCGACGGTCGCGGCCATCGGCCCGCTCGGCGGGCTGCCGGGCTACGACGATATCGCCGCCGCGCTACGCGCTGCCTGAGCGGCTCAGGCGTGGCCGGCGTCGCCGGAGAGCTGGCTGAAATCGATGCCGATCTTGGCCATCGCCTGCTCCCACTTGCTGTCCAGGTTGTCGCCGAACAGCAGGCCGGGATCGGCGGGCACGGAAAGCCAGCCATTGGCCTGGATCTCGCCGTCGAGCTGGCCCGGCCCCCAGCCGGCATAGCCGAGCGCCAGCAGCGAGTTCTCGGGCCCCTCGCCCTGGGCGATGGCCTTCAGGATGTCGACGGTGGCGGTGAGCGCGAATTGCTGATCGATCACCATGGTCGCGTCCTGGACGTAATCGGCACTGTGCAGCACGAAGCCGCGCCCGGTTTCCACCGGCCCGCCGAAATGGACATGAATATCCCGCTCGACATCGCCGCTGCCGATGTTGAGCTGCTCCAGCAGGTCCGGGAAGGTGACGTTGTCCACCAGCTTGTTGAGGACAAGTCCCATCGCCCCGTTCGCGGTATGGGCGCACATGTAGACGACGCTGCGCGCGAAGCGGGGGTCCTGCATCTGCGGCATCGCCACGAGGAGCTGCCCCGTGAGATAGCCGGCTTCACCGCTCTGTTCGGTCATCACGGCCTCGCTTGCGGTTGACGCTTCGGTTCATGAACCGATATCCGTGTAGCGGACGGGCAGGACACGCAGTGTTTACCGGCTCGTGACGCTACAACCTTCTATATATTACACGATTTGCCGAGCGGAAGGGTTAAAGGGTGATTCGACGCGACCGAGCGTCCCTCCGGCGCTTTCTGGCCCCGGCGTTGGCCTGCGCGGCGCTGGTCGCCGCCGCCGGCATACCGGAGGCGCGGGCCGCGGCCGGAGACTGGTTCCGCACCGATCACGGCGACGTCCGGCTGGTCGCGGCGTCCGACGCCGTGGGGCAGGACGGGACGGTGCGGCTCGGGCTGCAGTTCCGCATGCGCAAGGGCTGGAAGATTTACTGGCGCTCGCCCGGCGACGCCGGCTTCCCGCCGCAGCCGACCTGGTCCGGCTCCGCCAACCTGGCGCGGGCGGATCTGGACTGGCCTCTGCCCGAGCGCTTCACCGTTCTGGGGCTGACCACGCTCGGCTACAAGGACGAGGTGGTGCTGCCCGTCACCGCCCGGCTGCTGGAACCGGGCAAGGCGCTGAGCCTGCGCGCTACCGTGCCCTATCTCACCTGCGACGACATCTGCGTGCCCTACGAGGCGAAGCTCGGCCTCGACCTGCCCGCCGGGGCGGAGACCGATACGCGCGAGGCGGCGCTGATCGCGCGCTTCGCCCGGCGCGTGCCGTCGCGCGACGGGGAGTCGCCGCTGGCGGTCGATGGCGCCTGGCTCGACGATGCGGGCGGCCGGCCGGTGCTCCGCATCGCCGCGCGCACCGACGGCCAGTTCGTCCGCCCCGACCTGATCGTGGAGGGGCCGCCGGGCTTCCGCTTCGGCGCGCCGCGCACCGAGTTGGCTCGCGGCGGGGTGGAGGCGACGATGCAGCTTGCCGTCACCCCGCCCGCCGCCGCCGGATCGGGGCCCGCGCCGCCCGCCCTCACGGGACAGGCGATAACGGTCACGCTGATCGACCGCGGCCAGGCGATCGAGCGCGGCGTGGAGGTTCAGCGCGGCACGGCCCGCGCCCCGCCTGCGCCGCTCGCTCCGGAAACGCAGGCCGCGCCGGAGCCGTTCGCGCAGCCGGCGGCGTTCGGCTGGCGCGATTTCGCCGTGATCCTGGCGCTCGCCCTCGCGGGCGGGCTGATCCTCAACCTGATGCCCTGCGTGCTGCCGGTGCTGTCGATCAAGTTGCTCTCCGCGGTCGGGCACGGCGGGGCGGAGGCGGGGCGGGTGCGCGCCGGGTTCCTCGCCTCGGCCGCGGGGATCGTGACCTCGTTTCTCGCGCTGGCGTCGCTGGCGGTCGGGCTGAAGGCGGCCGGGCTGGCGGTCGGCTGGGGCATCCAGTTCCAGCAGCCGGTGTTCATCCTGCTCATGGCGGTGGTGGTGGCGCTGTTCGCCGCCAATCTGTGGGGCCTGTTCGAGATCGCGCTGCCGGGCGCGGTGGCCGATGCGGCGTATCGCGCGGGCGAGGGCCGGCATCTCCGCGCCCATTTCGCCATGGGCGCCTTCGCTACGCTTCTGGCGACACCCTGCACGGCGCCGTTCCTCGGCACCGCGGTCGGGTTCGCGCTATCGCGCGGGGCGGCGGAAATCTATGCCGTCTTCACCGCGCTGGGCATCGGCCTCGCGCTGCCCTATCTCCTCGTCGCCGCCGCACCGCGCCTGGCCACGGCGCTGCCGCCGCCGGGCCCGTGGATGGTGACCCTGCGCCGGCTGCTCGGCCTCGCGCTCGCCGGGACGGCGGTCTGGCTGCTGACGGTGCTGCGCGCGCAGGCGGGGCTGGTCCCGGCGCTGGCCGCCGGCGCGGCGCTGACGGCGATGGTCGGGGTGCTGGCGCTCGGCCGCGTCCTGCGCCGGAAACCGGGCGGGCTGACATGGGGGGTGGCGGCGCTGTGCGCGATCCTCGCCGTGGCGCTGCCGCCGCAGCTGGAGCGTCTGTCGGGCGGGGCGGAGACTGCCGCCGGCGACCGGCCGGCCGCGCCCCGCCCGTCCGGGCTGGTCCGCTGGCAGGCGTTCGACCCGGAAGCCATCGCCGGCCATGTCGCCGCCGGGCGGGTGGTGTTCGTCGACATCACCGCGGAGTGGTGCCTGACCTGCCAGGTGAACAAGGCCGTGGCGCTGGAGACCCGCGACGTCGCCCGCCAGATGAACGGCGTCGGCGTTGTCGCCATGCAGGGCGACTGGACCCGGCCGGACCCGGCGATCGGGGCGTTCCTGAAGCGGTTCGGCCGGTTCGGCATCCCGTTCGACGTGGTCTTCGGTCCCGCCGCGCCGGACGGCATCGCGCTGTCCGAACTGCTCAGCCAGCGCGAGGTGCTGGGCGCGCTGGCCGCCGCGGGCGGCCGCCCCGC
The DNA here is from genome assembly GCA_009377375.1 of Alphaproteobacteria bacterium. Lineage (GTDB taxonomy): Bacteria > Pseudomonadota > Alphaproteobacteria > MPNO01 > UBA2964 > WHUE01. The sequence goes on from WHUE01000035.1 coordinate 10,514, forward strand.
CGTTGCGGGGCAGGGGAGGTGACAAGGCGCCCCCGATGTCCTATCTGTGTGCTGTGAGATTCACGCGTCCCGGGCGAGCCCGGACACCCCCCGCAAACATAAGAGGATGAGGAAAACATGGCTGTGAAAGAGGGAGACAAGATTCCGTCCGCCAGCTTCAAGGTGATGACCGCCGACGGACCCAAGGACATGACCACCGACGAGCTGTTCGGCGGCAAGAAGGTGGCGCTGTTCGCCGTGCCGGGCGCGTTCACTCCGACCTGCTCGGCCAAGCACCTGCCCGGCTTCGTGCAGAACGCGGACGCGCTGAAGGCGAAGGGGGTCGACACCATCGCCTGCACGGCGGCCAATGACGTATTCGTGATGAACGCCTGGGCCAAGGACCAGAAGTGCGCGGACAAGGTGGTCATGCTGGCCGATGGCAGCGCCGATTTCGCCAAGGCGATGGGGCTCGATCTCGACCTCAACGCCCGCGGCATGGGCCACCGCTCGTCGCGCTACTCGATGATCGTCGACAACGGCACCATCACCAAGCTGAACGTAGAGGAAGCGGGCGCGTTCGAAGTGTCCAGCGCCGAGCATATGCTGAACCAGCTTTAGGCGGCGCCGCATATACGATTGAAACCGGGGGCCCAGCGCCCCCGGTTCTGTTTCCGCTCTACAGCCAGCGCCGGACCCGTTTCCGGTAAGCGGAATAGGCCGCGCCGAAGCGGCGTTCGAGATAGGCTTCCTCGCGCAGCACCACCTTGCAATGCAGCGTGGCCAGCGCGGGGGCGATCGCCAGCAGCGCGAACGGCGCCCCCAGCCACAGCGCGGCCCCGGCATGGACCAGGGCGAGCCCGACATAGGCGGGATTGCGGCTCAGCCGGAACGGCCCGCCGGTGACCAGCGCGCTGGCCGGTTTCCACGGCTCGATGGCGGTGCGGGCGCGCAGGAACGTCACGATCATCCACAGCCCCAGCCCGCCGCCGGCCAGGATCAGCGCGCCGCCCGCCCACGGCCATACAGGCAGGCCGATCGCGCCGGGGAACAGCCGGTCGAGCCCGTAGCCGGCCACGAAGAAGCCGCCGACGATCAGCGGCGGTGGCGCCAGGACACGTGGGCTGTCGGGGCCGGGGGCGCTCATTCGTCCGCCGCCGCGGCCTGCGCGCGCAGCGTTGCGATGGCCTCTCTGGCGAGCTGGTCGGCGCGCTCGTTCTCGGGGTGGCCGGCATGGCCCCGGACCCAGAACCATTCCACCTCGTGCCGCTCCAGCGCCGCGTCCAGCCGCTGCCACAGATCGACGTTCTTGACCGGCTTCTTCGCGGCGGTGCGCCAGCCGTTCTTTTTCCAGCCGTGAATCCAGCGGCCGATGCCGTCCTTCACATAGGTGCTGTCGGTATGCAGCCGCGCGCGCACGGACCGCTTCAGCGTCTCCAGCGCCATGATCGCGGCCATCAGCTCCATGCGGTTGTTGGTGGTCTCGGCCTCGGCGCCGCTCAGCTCGCGCTCCTCGCCCCGCCAGCGCAGGATGGCGCCCCAGCCGCCGGGTCCGGGGTTGCCGCTACACGCCCCGTCGGTATAGATGTCGACGACCCGCTCTTCGCCCATCGTTCAATCCAGCCCGTAGGCGGCGGGGCTTTTCACCCCCTGGTGGAAGCGCAGCCGCGACAGGTATTCCAGCGGGTTCTTTGGCCGCACCAGCGCGCCTTCCGGCTGGTTGAGCCAGTCGTAGAGCCGGGTCAGCAGGAAGCGCAGCGCTCCCCCGCGGGCGAGCAGGGGCAGGGCGGCCAGCTCGTCCCTGCCGATCGGACGCACCGCCCCGTACCCGGCCAGCAGGCTGCGCGCCTTGGTTATGTTGAAGCTGCCGTCCCCCTCGAAGCACCAGGCGTTGAGGCAGATCGCCAGCTCGTAGACCAGGAAGTCGTTGCAGGCGAAGTAGAAATCGATGATGCCGGACAGGCGGTCGTGGCGGAAGAACACGTTGTCGGGGAACAGGTCGGCGTGGATGATTCCCGCAGGCAGGTCGCGCGGCCAGTGATCCTCCAGCCAGGCCAGCTCGTCGCCGACGGCGCGGGCGAGCCCGGCATGGACCTCATGCGCCCGGTCGCGGGTCGCCTCGAACAGCGCGCGCCATCCGGCGGGGCCGAGGGCGTTCTCCCGGCGCAGGGGGAAATCCGCCGCCGCGAGGTGCATCCGCGCCGTCGCCTCGCCGAGCGCGCGGCAGTGATCCGGGCTCGGCCGGCGCGGCCACATCCCCGCGAGAAAGCCGACGATGGCCGCAGGCCGCCCGCACAGGTCGCGCAGAGCCGCACCGTCGCGGCCGTGGATCGGCGTGGGGCAGGGGAAGTCGCGCGACGCCAGATGGTCCAGCAGCCCGAGGAAGAACGGCAGGTCGTCGCGCGCCACGCGCTTCTCGTACAGCGTCAGGATGAAGTTGCCGCGGTCGGTCTGGAGCAGGTAGTTGGAGTTCTCGACCCCCTCGGCGATGCCCTTGCAGGACAGCGCCTCGCCGATGTCGTACTGCCGCAGAAAGGCGTCGAGATCGGCGTCGGAGACTTCCGTGTAAACCGCCATGGTCCGGCTCGATCCCGTTCTTCTTCACGGGCGGGGCCGGGCCCCGCCGATTTCAGGCGGTCAGCGCGCGGGGCAGGCTGAACGTCACGTTCTCGGTCGCCACGGAAACCTCCTCGACGGTCACGTCATAGGTCTCGCGCATCCGGTCGATCAGCTCCTGCACCAGCAACTCGGGCGCGGACGCGCCGGCGGTCACCCCCAGCGTCGTCACCCCGTCCATCCAGCCCAAGTCCAGCTCCGCCGCGCGCTCGATCAGCAGCGCCTTCGGGCAGCCGGCGGCGAGCGCCACCTCGGCCAGCCGGTTGGAGTTCGACGAGTTGGGCGCGCCCAGCACGATGAAGCCGTCGCAGCGCGGCGTCAGCGCCTTCACCGCCGCCTGGCGGTTGGTGGTGGCGTAGCAGATGTCCTCGCGCCGCGGCGCCTCGATGCCCGGGAAGCGTTCCTTCAGCGCGGCGACGATCTCCGCCGTGTCGTCCACCGACAGCGTGGTCTGGGTCACGAAGGCGAGGTTGTCCGGGTCCTTGACCTCCAGCGCGCGGGCCTGGGCGACGTTCTCCACCAGCAGGATCTCGCCGTCGGGAAGCTGGCCCAGCGTGCCCACCACCTCCGGATGGCCGGCATGGCCGATCAGGATGACCTGCTTGCCCTCGTTGCGGTGGCGCTGGGCGTCGACATGGACCTTGGTGACCAGCGGGCAGGTGGCGTCGACATGGATCATCTCGCGCTGCTTCGCCTCCGCCGGAACCGATTTCGGCACGCCATGGGCGGAGAACACCACCGGCACCCCGGCGGGAACCTCGTCCAGCTCCTCGACGAACACCGCGCCCTTGGCCCGCAGGCTGTCGACTACGTACTTGTTGTGCACGATCTCGTGGCGGACGTAGACCGGCGCGCCGAATTTCTCCAGCGCCCGCTCGACCACCTCGATGGCGCGGTCGACGCCGGCGCAGAACCCGCGAGGGCCGGCGAGCAGGATGGTCAGCGATGGTTTGGGCATAAGGCGCTCGGCGTTGTGCGACAGGGCTGTCGTGGCGCCTAATATGTTGTGTTGCTTGAGATAGTTCAACACCTCCTCTACAGTCCGCGGTGGGCGGCGGAGACCGCCCCGAGACAAGACGGCCCGGAGAAACCCCAGCCTGGGAAAGAGGTTATGAGCGAACCCGTTATCGCGCAGAAAGAGCCCTATGAGGTCGATGTCGAGGAAGGTCAGGAATACTGGTGGTGCGCCTGCGGGCGGAGCAAGGATCAGCCGTTCTGCGACGGCTCTCACAAGGGCACCGGGCTTTCTCCCAGGCAGTATCTGGCCAGCCGTTCGCGGACCGTCTATTTCTGCGGCTGCAAGCAGACGGGGAATCCCGTCATGTGCGACGGCTCGCACGACCGGCTCTGAGCCCCGTCTTGCGCCGCTTTCACGCCGCCTGACGATGCAGGTTCCCCGTCCCGCCACGCTCCGGCGGCTCGGCGCCGCCATGGCGCTGTTGCTGTTCGCCGCCGGCTGCGACACGCTGGGGCTGAGCCGCAAGCCGGGCCCGCCCTGCCCGGAGGTGATGACCCTGCGCGACGCGGGATCGCTGGTCCGATACCGTGAGGGGCCCGGCCGCGACCTGACCGACGTCGTGTTCGAGGCGAAGGTGGCGGGCTTCAGCGGCGAATGCGACTACGCCAAGGATCGCAGCCGGGTGACGCTGGATCTCGGCGTGGCGTTCGAGGTGTTGCGCGGCCCGGCGAACGAGGACAGGACGGCGTCCTTCGAGTATTTCGTCGCCGTGCCCGCCTTCCATCCGGCGCCTCAGGGGAAGCAGACCTTCATCGCCAAGGTCGAGTTCAAGGGCAATGCCAGCCGGACGCGCACCGGCGACCGGATCAAGCTGGTCATCCCGATGGAGAAGGGCAAGACCGGCGAGGACTATCCGGTCTATGTCGGCTTCCAGCTTTCCGAGGAAGAGCTGCGCGACAACCGCAAGCTGCTGCCGCGGTAGGGACCGACCCCGTCCGAAGGCTATGACGCCTGCGCCAGCACGAACGCCCGGATGGTCGCGATAGCCGCCTTCGACGCATCGGCGTCCGGATTCGCCGTGACGAAGGTATGGGGCTGTCCGTCGAACTTGTGCACGTCGATACGGCCGCCGGCGGCCCGGTAGGCGTCCGCGAACAGGTCGGCGCGGTGGTGCTCGACGTTCTCGTCGGCGGTGCCCTGCACGATCGCCACAGGCGGCAGGCGCGTCGCCTCGCCGCGTTCGACCACGAGATACGGATTGCCCGTCCTCATGGCGTCCTCGTCCGGGAAATAGGCGTCATGGGCGGCGACGAGCCGCGCCTTGCCCTGGGCCTGCGCCATGCGGTAGCGCGCCAGCGGATCCAGTATCGGCCAGCAGGCGATGAAGAAATCCAGTCCGGCGTCGACTCCCTCCAGCGACGGGTCCGCCGTCGTGTAAAGCGGATTGTCCGGGGCGACCGCGATCAGCCCCATCTGCTGCGCGCCGCTGGACGAGCCGAGCCCGCCGATCGGCCCCGGCCCGAGGCCGAGCCGGTTCGCATTCGCCTTGAACCAGCGCACGCCGTAATTCACGTCGTCGACCGGCGCCGGGTATTTCGCGGCGGTGCCGAGGCGGAAGTCGAGCGCGAACACGCCGATGCCGTGGGCGGCGAGATCCTCGTGGATGATCGCATTGTTCATGCGGTCGCCGGAGCTCCACGCGCCGCCGTGGACGTCAATGACGTAGGGCACGAGCCCGGCGGCGTCCGGCCGGTACAGCCGGGCGAGAAGCTCGACACCGTCTATGCTGCGGAAGGGCATGTCTTCGACGCTGTAATCCGTCACGGGGTCGGCCTCCTGTGAAATGCGTTGCGGCGGCGTTGCCGGACCACTGTATACCGCCGTCGCCGGCAGGGCGGAACCGCCGGACGGCCCTCCGGGGCCGGTTTACCGTACGGTTGACCTCTCCCTGTCGCCCGTTAAGATAGGAAGACGGTTGCGGAGGGGCTGGGTGCCCGCTGCGGCCGGCGATACACGTGATCCCTGCGGGAGAGGGCGGCGCGGCAGGACCAAGCGCCACGCCGCCGCCGAAGGAGCAACCGCCCCGGAAACTCTCAGGCAAAAGGACCGCAGGGGGATGACACTCTGGAAAGCGGACGGCGCGCCCGGTTTGAGACGCCTTCCCACCGAAGGGGTAAGCCGGCAGGTTTTCTGCGGCCGGTGATTCTCTCAGGTTCTCGGACAGAGGGGGCTGCCGTCGGTCGACGGCAGGCGCCGCAACATGTCGGAGACCCTGATGGGCGATGAGAACGAGACCACGCTGAAACGCACCCCGCTCGACGCGCTGCACCGCGCGCATGGCGCGAAGATGGTGCCGTTCGCGGGGTTCGACATGCCGCTGCAATACGCGGGCGGCATCATCGCCGAGCATCGGGCGACCCGCACCGGCGCAACGCTGTTCGACGTTTCGCATATGGGCCAGGCGGCGATCCGGGGCGACTCCCCCCTCGCCGCGCTGGAGGCGCTGGTGCCGGGCGACCTCGCCTCGCTGCCGGTCGGCGGCATGCGCTACACGCAGCTCACCAATGCTCATGGCGGGATCGTCGACGACCTGATGGTGACCAGCGTCGGCGAGGATTACGCCTTCGTCGTCGTCAACGCGTCGCGGCGCGAGGCCGATTTCGCGCTCCTGGGCGCCGGGCTCGACCGCCTGGCAGTGGAAGAGCTCGACCGCGCCCTGATCGCGCTGCAGGGGCCCCGCGCGGCGGAGATCCTTGTGCCCCTCGCCCCCGGAGCGGAGGAGCTCCGCTTCATGTCGGCGGCGCCGTTCATGGTCGACGGCTCCGCCATCGCCATCAGCCGCAGCGGCTATACCGGCGAGGACGGGTTCGAGATATCGATCCCGGCGCAGGACGCGCTGCGCATCGCGGAGCGGCTGCTGCAGGGCGGGGCCACGCTGGCCGGGCTGGGTGCGCGCGATTCGCTGCGGCTCGAGGCCGGGCTCTGCCTTTACGGCAACGACATCGACGAAACCACGACGCCGGCGGAAGCCGGGCTCGGCTGGAGCATCGGCAAGCGGCGGCGCGAGGAGGGCGGATTCCCGGGGGCGGAAATCGTCCTGGCGCAGCTCCGCGAGGGGCCGGTGCGCCGGCTGGTCGGAATCCTGCCGGAGGGACGCCAGCCGGTGCGCGCGCATGCCGAGATTCGCAATACGAGCGACGAGCGCATCGGAGAAATCACTAGCGGCGGGTTCGGCCCGACCGTCGGCGGCCCCGTTGCGATGGGCTACGTGGCGAGCGCCTTCGCCGATCCGGACACGGCGGTGACGGTCATCCTGCGCGACCGCCCGGTGCCGGCCCGCGTCGTGAAGCTTCCTTTCGTATCCCACCGATACTTCAAGAAACACTGACGGAGCATCCGCATATGAACGATCTGAAATACACCAGGGAACACGAATGGGTCCGCATGGAGGGCGACGTCGCCGTCATCGGAATCAGCGCCTTCGCGCAGGAAGCGCTGGGCGACGTGGTGTTCGTGGAGTTGCCCGAGATCGGCAAGAGCCTCAAGGCGGGCGACCAGGCCGCGGTGGTCGAATCGGTGAAGGCGGCGAGCGAGGTCTACGCGCCGCTGGCCGGCGAGGTGGTCGGGGTCAACGAGGCGCTCAACGACGATCCGTCGACGGTGAATTCCGACCCCACGGGGAAGGGCTGGTTCCTGAAGATGAAACCGTCGAACCCGGCGGATTTTGAGGCGCTGATGGACGAAGCCGACTATCGGAAATTCGCGGAAGAACAGGGCTGACGGGGGACGCATGCGCTATCTGGGCCTGACCGATGCCGACCGCCGCGCCATGCTGGCGGCCTGCGGCGCGGCCGATATCGACGCGCTGTACCGCGACGTCCCCAAATCCGCGGTGCTCGCCGATCCGCTCGACCTGCCGCTCCACGCTGGAGAGATGGAGGTGGAACGCGCGCTGGCCGCGCTGGCTGCGTGCAATCTCAGCGCCGCCGATGCGCCGTGCTTTCTCGGCGCCGGGGCCTATCGGCACCACGTGCCGGCGGCGGTGGACTACATCATCCAGCGCGGCGAGTTCCTGACCGCCTACACGCCGTACCAGCCGGAGATCGCGCAGGGCACGCTGCAGTACCTGTTCGAGTTCCAGACCCAGGTGGCGCTGATCTGCGGCATGGAGATCGCCTCCGCCTCGCATTACGACGGCGCCACCGCCTGCGCCGAAGCGGCGCTGATGGCGCGGCGGATCGCGAAGCGGTCCCGCGTCGTCGTCTCCGGCGGGGTGCACCCGCATTACCGGGGCGTCACCGAGACCTATTTCCGCTGGCTCGGGGACGGGCTCGACCTGCTGCCGCCGTCGCTCGGGGACGAGGATCTCGCCGCCTGCATCGACGGCGACACCGCGGCCGTGATGGTGCAGAACCCGGACGTGTTCGGCCGGCTGCGCGATCTCGCCCCGCTGGCCGAGGCCTGCCACGAGGCAGGCGCGCTGCTGATCGTCGCCGTCGCGGAGCCGGTCTCGCTCGGCCTCGTCCGCCCACCGGGCGAGATGGGCGCCGACATCGTCGCCGCCGAGGGGCAGCCCGTCGGCAACGGGCTCAATTTCGGCGGGCCCTATTTGGGGCTGATGGCCACCCGCCAGCGCTTCGTGCGCCAGTTGCCCGGACGCATCGCGGGCCAGACGATCGACGCCGACGGACGTCGCGGCTGGGTGCTGACGCTGAGCGCGCGCGAGCAGCACATCCGGCGCGAGAAGGCGGCGAGCACCAATTCCGGGCTCTGTGCGCTAGCGTTCTGCGTCCATATGGCGCTGCTGGGCGAGGAAGGGTTCCGCGCCCTGGCGCGACTCAACCATGCCCGCGCGGTGGCGCTGGCCGACGCGCTGGCGGCGGTGGACGGCGTGACGGTGGAGAACGACACGTTCTTCAACGAGTTCACCATCCGCCTGCCGGGCCCGGCGGCGCCGGTCGCCGATGCGATGGCCGAGCGCGGCATACTCGGCGGGGTGCCGGCATCCCGGCTGTTCCCGGGCGTGGAAGACCTGGCCGATTGCCTGGTGGTCTGCGCCACGGAAACGGTGAGCGATGACGACATCGCGGCGCTGACGGCGGCGCTGAAGGAGTTCGTGTGATGGCGGAAGGCGAGACGATCACCGGGAACCGGGCGCTTCAGATCGAGGAGCCGCTGCTGTTCGAGATGGATGCGCCGGGCCAGTGCGGGGTGGACCTGCCCGATTCCGGCCCGTTCGAGGACCGGCTGGGCGGGCTGGAGCGGCGGAATCCCGTCGGCCTGCCGGGCCTGTCCGAGCCGCGCGTGATCCGGCATTTCACCCGGCTGAGCCAGAAGAACTACGCCATCGACGCCGGCATCTTTCCGCTCGGGTCCTGCACCATGAAGCACAACCCGCGGCTCAACGAGAGGCTGGCCCGGCTGCCGGGCTTCGCGCAGCTTCATCCGATGCAGCCGGAATCCACGGTGCAGGGCGCGCTGGCACTGATCGACACGCTGGCGGACTGGCTGAGGACGCTGACCGGCATGCCGGCGGTGGCGATGTCGCCGGCCGCCGGCGCGCATGGCGAGCTGTGCGGCACCATGGTGATTCGCGCCGCGCTGGACGCGCGCGGCGAGAAGCGCAGCACGGTGCTGGTCCCCGATTCGGCCCACGGCACCAACCCGGCCACGGCCGCGATGTGCGGCTACGCGGTGGAGCCCATCCCGTCCAACGCGCGCGGCCGGGTCGATCTGGCCCTGCTGAAGGAACGGCTGGACGACGACGTCGCTGCCTTCATGCTGACCAACCCGTCCACCTGCGGCCTGTTCGAGGACGAGATCCTGGAGCAGGCGGAGGCGGTCCACGCGGCCGGCGCGTATTTCTACTGCGATGGGGCCAATTTCAACGCCATCGCCGGCCGCGTGCGGCCCGGCGATCTCGGCATCGACTGCATGCATCTCAACCTGCACAAGACGTTCTCGACGCCGCATGGCGGCGGCGGACCGGGCAGCGGGCCGGTGATGCTGTCCGAGGCGCTGGCGCCCTTCGCGCCGCTGCCCTGGCTCGTGCACGGGGCGGAAGGGCTGCGCCTTGTCGAGCGGGCGGAGGGAGAGGCGGCGCGGGCGATCGGGCGGCTCAAATCCTTCCACGGCCAGTTCGGCATGTTCGTGCGTGCGCTGGCCTACATGATGAGCCACGGCGGCGACGGCATCCGCCAGGCCTCGGAGGATGCTGTGCTGTCGGCGAACTACGTGCTGGCCGGACTCGAGGATGTCATGTCGCTGTCCTATCCGGGCCCCTGCATGCACGAGATGCTGTTCGACGACAGGTTCCTGAAGGGGACGGGCATCGCCACGCTCGACTTCGCCAAGGCGATGATCGACGAGGGGCTGCATCCGATGACCGTCTACTTCCCGCTGGTGGTGCATGGCGCGATGCTGATCGAGCCCACCGAGTCGGAAAGCCGCCAGAGCCTCGACGTGTTCATCCGCGTCATGCGCGCGCTTGCCGAGCGCGCGAAGGGCGGGGATACGGCCTGGTTCACCGGGGCGCCGCGCCTTGCGCCGCGGCGGCGGCTGGACGAGACCACCGCCGCCCGCCAGCCCGTGCTGCGCTGGCTGCCGGAGGAAGCGTCGGCCGAGAAGGCGGCGGAGTGAACGGGGGCGGGGAGGGCCCGGCGCGCCCGACCCATCCGGCGCTGGGGCTCTCGCTGGTCCTGCTTCTGGGGTTGATCTGGGGCAGCAACTGGCCGGCGATCCGCGTCGCGGTGCAGGAGATTCCGCCCTGGAGCTTCCGCGCGATCTGCCTCGCCGTGGGATCGGCCACGCTCTTCGCGGTGTCGCTGTCGCGGAGGATGAGCCTGCGCGTGCCCCGGCGCGAGATCCTGCCGCTGATCTTCGTCGGGTTGGCGAACGTCACCGGCTGGCACATGCTCACTGCGTTCGGCCTGACCATGACCGAGGCGAGCCGGGGCGTGCTGCTGGCCTTCACCTTTCCGCTGTGGTCGCTGCTGTTCGGCGCCGTGATGCTGGGCGAACGGCTGACGCGCGGCCGGGTGCTGGCGCTGGCGCTCGGGCTCGGCGCCATCCTGCTGCTGCTGGGGCCGGAGATCGCGGGGGTGGAGCGGTCGCCGCTGGGCGGGCTGCTGCTCGTCGGCTCCGCCATTTCCTGGGCGCTGGCGACCATCGCGTTCAAGATGGTGAAATGGACGATCGGGTCGGGCGAGCTGGCGGCGTGGCAGCTCGCCATCGGCGGCGCGCCGATCGTCGCCGTCGCGGTCGTCACAGAACCGATGCCGGACTTCGCCGCGCTGAGCCTGCCGGCGCTGATCGGGCTGGTCTACGCCTCGACCGTCGCCGTCTCCTTCGGCCAGTGGATCTGGTTCCGCGTGCTGCAGATCATGCCGGCCGGCGTCGCCGCCATCTCCTCGCTGGCGGTGCCCATCGTCGGGGTGTTCTCGAGCGCGCTGCTGATCGGCGAGGCGCTGGGCTGGCGCGAGCTGGCCGCGCTGGCGCTGGTGTGCAGCGCGCTCGCCATCGTGCTGGTGGGCCGGCAGGGGCTCATCGCCCTGCGGCGCATGCTCTAGTGCAGCTTGGCGGGCAGCTCGGCGATGGCGTCGTCGACCATCCGGCCGGCGGCCCTGTCGTCGAGCCGGTCGGCGATCAGCTTGCGGGTCGCCGCGATGGCGACATCCACCGTGATGTCGCGCACCATCTGGGCGGCCTCCGATTCGGCCTGGGCGATCTTGTCCAGCGCCAGCCGCTCGTGCCGGGCGAGCGACTCCTCGAGCTTCTCCATCGCCTCGCGCTGGGCGCGTCCGGCCTCGTCGCGGGCGCGGGCGAGCAGCGCCTCGCATTCCTTGGCGGCATCGCGCTGCTTGCGCTGGTATTCCGCCAGGATGTGCTGCGCTTCCTCGCGCAGCCTTGTTGCCTCGTCCAGCGTCGCCCGGATGCGGGCGGTGCGCGCATCCAGCCCGGCTGTGACGGCCCGGCCCAGCGGCCTCGCGACCGCGGCGATCAGGATGACGAATCCGACCGCGACCCAGAGTTCGGGCGTGCCCATCAGCCGCGCTCCTCCATCGAGGCGCCGACGGCGGCCTCGGCTTCCGCCGCCGGAATTTCGGCGCCGGTCAGCCGCGTCGCCGCCGCCGCGGCAACCTCGGCCGCGACGCTGCGCACATTGGCCAGCGCCGCGTCGCGCTCGGCTGCGATGCGGGCTTCGGCCTCCGCCATCTGCCCGGCGACCTTTTCGCCCAGCGCGGCATGGCGCTCCGCCGATTCCGCCGCGATCTTCTCGGCGCCCTGGTGCAGCACCTGCTGGGCCTTCGCCCTGCCTTCCGCCATGGCGCGTTCGTAGGACCGAAGCACCTCGTCCGCGTCGACCTTGAGCTGTTCGGCCTTCTGCAGGTCGTCGTCGATGCGTTCCTGGCGTTCCTGCAGCACGTCGGAAATGCGCGGCAGCGCCACGCGCCACATGATCAGGTACAGCGCGACGAAGGTGATCGCGAGCCAGAACAGCTGCGGCGAAAATGTGCTTGGGTCCAGTTGCGGCATCGGCCTCGCCCGGTCTTCGCTCTGGGTCCGAACGGCCGGCCTAGAATACGAAGAGCAGCAGCAGCGCCACGACCAGCGCGTACAGCGCGATGGCCTCGACCAGCGCGAAGCCGATCCAGGTCATCGGGGTGACGTGCGGCGCGGCGGCCGGGTTGCGCGCTACCGCCTGGATGAACGAGGCGAAAATGGTACCGATGCCGATACCTGCCCCGACCACGCCGATGGCGGCCAGACCGGCGCCAATAAGCTTCGCAGCAGCAGCTTCCATGAAATCGTTCCTTTCTCGGTTCTTTCCGGGGGGCCCGGTTGCTGGGTTATGCGAGATCGCGCCGCTCAGTGCAAGTGCAGCGCGTCCTTGATGTAGAAGCAGGTCAGGATGGTGAACACGTAGGCCTGCAGGAAGGCGATGAGGAATTCGAGCCCGGTCAGCGCGACCACGAAGGCCAGCGGCAGGATGCCGGCGCCGATGCCGAGCGAAACCACGAAGCCGGCGAACACCTTGAGCATGGTGTGACCCGCGGTCAGGTTCGCGAACAGCCGGACGCCCAGGCTGATCGGGCGCGAGAGATAGGAGATGATCTCGATCGGGATCATCAGCGGCCACATGATCGGCGAGGTACCCGGCGGCACGAAGAAGGTGAAGAAGTGCAGCCCGTGCTTCACGAAGCCGAGGATCGTCACCCCGAGGAACACCACGATCGCCATCGCGAAGGTGACGATGATGTGGCTGGTGAAGGTGAAGCCGTACGGGATCATGCCGAGCATGTTGCCGAACAGGATGAACATGAACAGCGAGAACACGAACGGGAAATAGCGCCGCCCGTCGCTGCCCACGGTGTCGCGCAGCATGCTCGCGATGAATTCGTACGACATCTCCGCCATCGACTGCCATCGCCCCGGCACCAGCGCGCGCTTGCGCATGCCGAGCACCAGGAAGAGCGTGCTGAGCACCAGCGCCAGCAGCATGAAGGCCGCCGAGTTGGTGAAGGAGATGTCCGTGCCGCCCGCGCTCAGCGGAAGCAGGGTGTGGATTTCGAACTGGTGGAGGGGACTGTTGCCGGTCGTCGCCACTTCTTGTTCCTTGTGCCCCGGCCTAGCCGCGCGGGGGCTCGTCCTTGTCTTTCCGTGCCTTCTCGCCGGCGTATCCGACCGTCTGGCTCATGCCGGTCGCCGTGCGATAGACGTTCATAAACCCGGCTGCCGCTCCCAGCAGAAAGAACAGGAGCATCAGCCACGGCCCCGTACCCAGCCACCGGTCGAGCAGCAGCCCGATAAGGCTGCCGATAACCAGCGCGGAGACCAGCTCCACCCCCAGCCGCATCGCGAACCCGAACCCGGATTTCGGCTTTTCGGGCTGGTTCCGCCCCGCCGCGGCGTCCGCCTCGCCGCGCGCGCGCCGAAGCCGTGCGTCGAAGGTTTCAGGCGGCTTCGGATCGTCCCGCTCGGTCATCTCGTCCTGCGCGCGAACGCCCTTCGATCAGCCCGGGCGGTGCCCCGGAGGCGCGGGCAACATAGGGGGCGGCCCCGGCCCTGTCAAGGCACAAAACCCCGAAGTCAAGCCATTGTATTTAAATAACAAACTTGCGTTTCTGGCGGTCCGTTCAGGCGCTTTCGCGCAGCCGTTCGGCGACCTGCAGATCGACCGAGACGAGCTGCGAGACGCCGCGTTCGCCCATGGTCACGCCGAACAGCCGGTCCATCCGCGCCATGGTGAGGCGGTGATGGGTGACCACCAGGAAGCGGGTCTGCGACTGATCGGCCATCTCGGTCAGCAGCCGGCAGAACCGTTCCACGTTGGCGTCGTCCAGCGGCGCGTCGACCTCGTCCAGCACGCAGATCGGCGCCGGGTTGGTCAGGAACACCGCGAACAGCAGCGACATCGCAGTCAGCGCCTGCTCGCCGCCGGACAGCAGGGTCATGTTCTGCAGCTTCTTGCCGGGCGGGCTGGCGAAGATTTCCAGCCCGGCATCCAGCGGGTCCTCGGCCTCGGTCAGCGCCAGATGAGCCTTGCCGCCGCCGAACAGCCGGCCGAACAGCGTCTGGAAATGGGAATCCACGGTCTTGAACGCGTCCAGCAGCCGCTGGCGGCCCTCCCGGTTCAGGCTGGCGATGCCCTGGCGCAGCCGGGCGATGGCGGCGGTCAGGTCGTCGCGCTCGGAGAGCATCGTGCTGATCCGCTCGTCCAGCTCCTCCGATTCGGCTTCGGCGCGCAGATTGACCGGCCCCATCGTGTCGCGCTCGCGCTTCAGCCGTTCCAGCCGCGCCTCGACATCCTGCCGGTCCGGCAGCCGGTCGTCGTCCTCGACCTCGGCGCTGGCCAGCGCCGCCTCGGGGGCGCAGTCCAGCCGCTCGCGCGCGCGCTCGGCCAAGGCGGCGAGGGTCTGGTCCACCTGCTCGACATGGCCCTGGCAGCGGACCCTCTCCTCGCGCGCATCGGACAGCCGCGATTCGGTGGCGCGCAGGGCGCGGCCGATCGCTTCCAGCGTCGCTTCGGCTTCGGCGAGCGCATCGGCCGCCCGGGTGCGTGTGGCCTCGGCGGCGGCGATCTGGTCGAACAGCGCGGCGCGCTGCTCGGCGATCTCCGCCGGGCGGGAGCTGAGCTGCTCGCTTTCCGCCTGCGCGGCGGCCTGGCGCTCGCCGAGCTCGGCGATCTGTCGCTCGGCGGTCTCCGCGCGGCGGCGCCAGGAGGCGAGTTCCTTCTCGATGTCGTCGAGCCGCTGCCGGCGCGATCCAGCCTCGCGGATCAGCCGGTCGTGCTCGGTCTGGCGCTCGCGGGCGGCGACGCGGGCCTCGCCCAGCGCGCCGCGCACCTCGTCCGCGCGTCCACGCGCGGCGTCGATGTCGCCGACCGAGTCCAGATCGGCCTGCGCGCGTTCGAGTCCCTGCGCCAGTTCGGCGTCGTCGGCATGCAGATCCTGCGCCGTCTGCGCCAGCGCCGCCAGCTTCGACCGCGCCTGGGCGGATTTCTGGTTCAGCGCGGCCTCGGTGTCGCGCGCCTTCTGACAGGCGGCGTCGGCCTGGCGCGCCGCATCCCGCGCCGCGCGCTCGCCGGCCTTGGTTTCCTCGGCCTTGCCGCCCGCGGCCTCGAACGCCGCGCGCACCTGCGCCAGAATCCTGTCCGCGCCCTCGCGCTCGACGCCGACTTCCTTCAGCCGGTTGCGCTGGGCCAGCCGGCGCGCGCCGGCGTCGGCGCCTTCGCCGGTGGCGGTGAAACCGTCCCAGCGCCACAGCCCGCCGGAGCGGGTGGCCAGGCGCTGCCCCTGCGCCAGCTGCGGCGCCAGCGCGCGGCCCTGCGCGTCGTCGTCGACCACGCCGACCTGCGACAGCCGTCGCGACAGGGCCGCCGGCGCATGGACCATCTCCGCCAGCGGACGCGCGCCCGCCGGCAGCGGGGCCGGTGACGGGAAGGGCGGCAGCGCGCGCCAGTGCACCGGCGCGGCCTCGTCGGCCGCCGCGTTCAGATCGTCGCCCAGCGCGGAGGCCAGCGCGAGCTCCCAGCCCGGCTCGACGCTGAGCGCGTCGATCATCGGCGGCCACAGATCGGGATCGCCGACGGTCAGCAGCTCGGTCAGCGCCTCTTCCTCGGCATGGAGCCGGTCGGCGGCGCCCTGCGCCTCGCGCATCGCATCGCGGGTCTTCTGCTCTTCCTCGGCGGCGGCGGCGCGGGCGGCCTCGGCCTCTTCGAGCGCGGCGCGGGCGGCGTCGAGCGCCTCGCGCGCGGCGCGGGCCTCGGCGGAAACCTCGTCGATGGCACCGGCGGCGGCGATCTCCGCCTCCGCCTGGCCCCGCTCGCGGCCGATCTCCTCCAGCCGGCGGGCGATGCGGGCGCGGCGGTTCTCCATGTCCTGGATCTGGCGGCGCAGCCCGTCCCGGCGCGCCTCGTCGGACGCGATCTTGCCGGTCAGCCGGGTCAGCTCCTGCTCGATGCGGCTGACCTCCGCATTGGCCTGCGACAGGATATCGTCGGCGCCGGCCAGGTCGGACTCCTCGCTCGCCTGGGCGTCGCGGATGGCGGCGGCTTCCTCGTCCAGCGCGGTCACGGCCGCGGCGGCGTCGGCCTTCAGCGCGCCCTCGCGCTCGGCGTCGGCGGCGATCTGCTGCAGCCGGGCGGCGATCTCGGCCTGGCGGGCGGCGATGCGCTGTTCCTCGGCCTCCAGCCCGTCGCGGGCCAGCAGCAGGCGTTGCAGCGCGGCGGCCTCGCGCGCCTCGGCCTCGCGCAGCGCCGGCACGCCGGCGGCCGCATCCGTCTGCTTCACCGAGGCGGATGCGACCTCGCGGGTGATCTCGCCCACCGCGGTCTCGATCTCGGCCAGCTTCGCCGCCGCCTCCGCGCGCGCCGCCGTCGCCTCGCGCCACTGGTGGTGCAGCGCGATCGCCTCCGCCCGGCGGATATGGTCGCTGAGGTTGCGGTAGCGGGTCGCCTGGCGCGCCTGTTTCTTCAGCCCCTTGAGCTGTTCCTCCAGCGCGCCGATGACGTCGTCCAGCCGCTCCAGGTTGGTTTCCGCCGCGCGCAGCCGAAGCTCCGCCTCGTGCCGGCGCGAATGCAGCCCGGTGATGCCGGCCGCTTCCTCCAGCAGATGCCGGCGGTCGGTCGGCTTGGCGCTGATGATCTCGCCGATGCGGCCCTGGCTGACCAGCGCCGTGGACCGCGCGCCGGAGGCCGCGTCGGCGAACAGCAGCTGCACGTCGCGGGCGCGCACGTCGGCGCCGTTGATGCGGTAGGCCGAGCCGTTGCCGCGCTCGATCCGGCGGGTGATGTCGAGCTCGTCATGACTGTTGAACTGGGCGGGGGCGGCGCGGTCCGCGTTGTCGACCGCGAGCGTCACCTCGGCGATGTTGCGCGCCGGGCGGCTGTCGGTGCCGCCGAAGATGACGTCCTCCATGCCGCTGCCGCGCACGTTCCTGGGCGAGGTCTCGCCCATGACCCAGCGCAGCGCTTCCACGAGGTTCGACTTGCCGCACCCGTTGGGCCCGACGATGCCGGTGAGGCCGGGCTCGATCCAGAGCTCGGTGGCCTCGACGAAGGATTTGAACCCTGCCAGTCTCAGCTTGGTGAACTGCACCGCTTATGCCTTCTGCCTGTTGCGCGAACTACTTGAGCTTGGAGTCGATGATGGCGCGGTATTGCGGAATCGTCAGCCCGCCGCTGTACCGTTCGCCGTTGATGAAAATGGCCGGCGTGGAATCGACGCCGAAGGTCTTGTCGCCCTCCAGCCGCTGGCGCAGCACCGCCTCGCTGAGCTCCTGCCGGTTCAGGCAGGCGTCGAAATCGGCCTGGGTCATCCCGCCCAGCCGGGCGGTGCGCGCGATCGCCGCCACCGGGTTGTTGTCGCGGGCCCACACGGACTGGCTGGCGTACAGCGCGTCGATGAAGCCGAAGAAGCGGTCCCTGCCCGCACAGCGCGCGACCACCGAGCCGGTCAGCGCGAGCTGGTCGAGCGGGAAGTCGCGGTAGACGACGCGAAGCTTGCCCGCCTCCACATATTCCTTCTTGAGCACCGGCAGGATCTCGGTGTGGAAATGGGCGCAGTGCGGGCAGGTGAGCGAGGCGTACTCGACCAGCGTCACCGGCGCATCCGTCTTGCCCTGGACGAAGTCGTCCTCCGTCACTTTCATGTCCCCGACGGTGGACAGTGGCTTCGGCAGCGCGGCCTCCGCGCCGGCGCCGCCATCCGCCGGCTGGCTCTGCGCCGCCGGCGGGCGCGCGCGCCCGTCGTCGTCGACCAGGAACTTGCCGACGGTGACGGCGATGCCGCCGACCACGGCGACGCCCGCAACCCATGCCCAGATGTTCTGCATTCTGTCCTCCTGACCACAAGATATAGCGTAATCGGCGGGACAGCGTCCAGCGCCAATGCGCGGCGCCCGGGGCCGCCCGTCCCTGTTTTCAGCGGCCTCCGCGCAGGCCGCGAATCGTGCGGCCCAGCCGGCCCAGCGCATCGCGCAGCCGGTCGTCCCCGATGCCGGTCAGCGTTTCCGCCAGCGCCGCTTCCTGCTCGGGCGAGAGCGGCGCGGGGACCGGGCGCGGCGCGGGCGTCTCACGCGGCGGCAGCGGTGCCTGCACCAGCGCCAGCCGCGCGATCGCCGGGTAGCCGAAGAAACTGTTCACGCGCTCCACGATCCTCGGCTCCTCGTGCTGGATTTCCAGCGCTGCCGCGCCGCTGACGCGCAGATGCAGCACGCCGCCGTCGCGCCGTCCGCGCGGAAAGCGGAGCCGGTCCGGGATGGTGTCGCGCGCCAGGTCGGCGCCGACGATCTCGGGCCAGCGGGTGACGATCGCGCTTTCCACGAAGCCGCGCTGGCGCATCGCCTTGCCGGTGATCCGCGGCAGCAGCCCCGCCAGCGCCGTGACGCCGCGGCTCCGTGTCGATTCCGCCATGATCGTGATTCCGCCCGTCGAACTCCGCAGCCTGGGGCGCTATGGTAGGGACCGTGACAGGCGCAAACAACCGACGAATGCGTGAGGACGGGCGGCGGATCGACGCGGCCGCGCTGCGGCGCGCGCTGCTCGCCTGGTACGACCGCCACCGCCGCCGCATGCCGTGGCGCGCGCGGCCGGGCGAGGCGCCGGACCCGTATCGCGTCTGGCTCAGCGAGATCATGCTGCAGCAGACCACCGTGGCCGCGGTCGGGCCGTATTTCGAAGCCTTCATCGCCCGCTGGCCGACCGTGCGCGATCTCGCCGCGGCGAACCGCGACGACGTGCTGACCGCCTGGGCCGGGCTCGGCTACTACGCGCGGGCGCGCAACATGCATGCCTGCGCCCGGGTGGTGAGCGACGAACTCGGCGGCGCGTTCCCCTCGGACGAGGAGGGCTTGCGCGCCCTGCCGGGCATCGGCGCCTATACCGCGGCCGCGATCCGCGCCATCGCCTTCGATGCGCCGGCCAGCGTCGTCGACGGCAATGTGGAGCGCGTGATGGCGCGGCTGTTCGCGGTGGAAGACGCGCTTCCGGCGGCGAAGCCCCGCCTTGCCGCGCTGGCGGCGACGCTCGCTCCGGCGGCGCGCGAGGGCCGGCCCGGCGACTACGCCCAGGCGCTGATGGATCTCGGCGCCACCATCTGCGCCCCGCGCAGCCCGGCCTGCGCGCTTTGCCCGTGGACGGAGGACTGCGCCGCTTGCGCCGCCGGCATCGCCGCCGAACTGCCCCGCCGGGCGGCGAAGAAGCCGCGCCCGGTCCGTTTCGGCGTCGCCTTCTGGGCGGAGCGCGCGGATGGCGCGGTGTTGCTGCGCCGGCGGGCGGACAAGGGCCTGCTCGGCGGGATGATGGAATTTCCCGGCACCGACTGGCGCGAGGACGGCTGGACCGCGGCCGGGGCGCTGAAGGCGGCGCCGTTCAAGACGGAATGGCGCGCGCTGCCCGGCGCGGTGCAGCACACCTTCACCCACTTCCACTTGGAGCTGACGGTGATGGCCGCGAGGATCGAGGGCGGTGTGGCGGACGGCGTCTGGGCGCTGCCCGACGCGTTCGGCGACCATGCGCTGCCCAGCGTCATGCGCAAGGTTGCGAAGCACGCGCTGCTGGCCGGCGCGGAAAAATAGGCGCGGAGAGGGGAGGCGGGCCAGGCCCGCCGGCGGTCATTCGGCTGCCGATGCCGGCTGAGCGCCGCTCCCCGTCCCGCCGCTTGAAGCCATCTCGTCCCTGATGCGCTGGCGCAGCGCGTCCAGCGGGACGGTCTTGCCGCTCGATTCGAAATGCCAGTAGGTCCAGCCGTTGCAGGCCGGCGCGTTCTGGACCTTCGCGCCGATCTGGTGAATGGAGCCGCGCGCCCCCTTGGCGAAGATGCTGCCGTCGGCGTGGATGCGCGCCGTGATCTTGCGCCGCGCGTCGTAGAGCTTGTCGCCCGCGCGCAGCAGCCCGCGCTCGACCAGGCTGCCGAAGGCGACGCGCGGCTCGTCGCGCCGGGACGGCGTGCTGACCAGCGCGGGGCCGGAGCCGGGCTCGATCGCCTCGATGCGCGCCGTCGCCACCTCGATGTAGTCGGGATCGCGCTCGATGCCGATCCAGTCGCGGCCCAGCCGCCTCGCCACCGCGCCGGTGGTGCCCGAGCCGAAGAAGGGGTCCAGCACCAGGTCGCCGGGATTGGTCGCGGCCAGCAGGGCGCGGTGCAGCAGCGCCTCGGGCTTCTGGGTCGGGTGCGCCTTGCGGCCGTCGCGCTTGATGCGCTCGGCACCGGAGCAGATGGGGAGCAGCCAGTCGCTGCGCATCTGCACCCCGTCGTTCAGCGCCTTCATCGCCTGGTAGTTGAAGGTCGGTTTCGCGGCGGCGTCGCGCGCGCACCAGATCAGGGTCTCGTGGGCGTTGGTGAAGCGTTTGCCGCGGAAGTTCGGCATCGGGTTGGTCTTGCGCCAGACGATGTCGTTCAGCACCCAGAAGCCGATATCCTGCAGCGCCGTGCCGACGCGGAAGATGTTGTGGTAGGTGCCGATCACCCACAGCGTGCCGTCCGGCTTCAGCACCCGGCGCGCCGCGGCCAGCCAGGTGCGGGTGAACGCGTCGTAGGTGGCGAAGTCGGCGAACCTGTCCCAGCCTTCCTCCACCCCGTCGACGCGGGAATTGTCGGGCCGGTGGAGCTCGCCGGAGAGCTGGAGATTGTAGGGCGGGTCGGCGAAGACCATGTCGACGCACCCGGCGGGCAGCGCGTTCATATGCGCTACGCAGTCCCCCGCGAGGATCGTGTTCCTCGGTATGGTGCCCTGCTCTGACATCGCGACAGACTGAGTCAGCGGCGACTCGCCGTCAAGAAAATTATTGGAATCAAGAGCTTATTTCTAGATATCGAGTCTTCGACTCAAGCGGGACTCAATATCTTGCGTATCGGCGCGTAGGACCGCCGGTGGTGCGGCGTCAGGCCGAGGGCCGCAAGCGCGGCGTGATGCTCGGGCGTGCCGTACCCCGCGTTGCGTTCCCAGCCGTAGCCCGGATAGCGCACGGCCAGCCGCGCCATGGCGCGGTCGCGCGTGACCTTGGCGACGATCGAGGCGGCGGCGATGGACAGCGACAGCCCGTCGCCGCCGATCACCGCCTGCGCCGGGCAGGGCAGCGGCGGCAGGCAGTTGCCGTCCACCAGCGCCAGGTCCGGCGTGAGGCGGAGCGCCGTGACCGCGCGGCGCATCGCGCGGAAGGTGGCCTGGAGAATGTTGTGATCGTGGATCTCGTTGGTGCAGGCGGCGCCGATTCCGATGCGGGCGCATCCCAGGAGCGCGGCCGCGATATCGGCGCGCTGCGCCGGGCTCAGCTTCTTGGAATCGTCGATGGCCGATGCCAGCGCCGCGGACAGGCAGGCGACGTCGATCACCACGGCGGCGGCGACCACCGGCCCGGCCAGCGGACCCCGCCCCGCCTCGTCGACGCCGCAGACGATGCCGCCGGCGGCGCGCTCCAGCGCGAGGTCAGGCATCGCCGCCATCCCGGCGCGGCGGCGGACGGTCGTCGTCCCCGTCGTCGCGGTCCCGGTCGATGGCCCGGGGGGCGTGGTCTTCAGGGCCGAGCCTCGCGGCGCGGCGCACCTGCGCGCCGATCTCCGCCATCGGATCGGTGGGCAGCCGCGCGTCGTCGCTGCGGACGGCGGGAGGCTGCGGCGCCGGCGGAGGAGGCTGCGTCGCCGACGGCGGGGCCGGCGGGCGGGGCGCCTTGCGTCCGCCGAGCGGCATCCGGAAGCGCGGCAACAGCCCGGGCAGGGCCAGAACCGCCTGCCGTCCTCCGGCGGCGGAATCGGCCTCCCCGCCGTGGCGGAAGCGGCGCGCGGTGCGGCGGGCGAGCGCGACCTCGTTGCGGAAGATCACGTCCATCACCGCCGAGAGCGACAGGTCGCGCAGCGACAGCAGCCGGTGCGTCGCCAGCCGCTGGCCGCGCCGGGCGAAGGCGAGCCAGAACGGGCTGAGGCAGAGGCTGAGCACGGTGATTGCGATCACGACCCTTGACGCCGCCGGGTCTATGGCCCCGACCGCGAGCCCGGCGCCGGCAAGGAGGAAGGAGAACTCGCCGATCTGCGAGATCAGGAGACCGCCGAGGAAGGCGCGCTGCCAGCTTTCCCTGAGGAACCGCAATATGCCGATATTGAGCGCGGTCTTGAACAGCGTGACCACGAGCAGCAGCAGCAGGACCTGTCCGAGATTGTTCCAGATGAAGGGCAGGTCGACCAGCAGCCCGATGGAGAGGAAGAACACCATCACCAGGATGCTCTCGATCGGCCGGACCACGGCGAACATCTGCTTGCGCTGCGCGCTGTTGCCGATGGCGAGCCCGGCGAGAAACGCGCCGTAGGCGGGCGACAGGCCGACCAGGCCGAGCAGCGCGCTGGCGCCGAAGCAGTAGACCAGCCCGGACAGCGGCGACAGGTCGGCATGGCCGATGACGACGCGGGCGAAGGGAAGCTGGATATGGCGGCGCTTCGACAGGATCAGGATGAACGCCGCCAGCAGGCCCGCGGCGAACAGGATGTTCAGCACCGCGCCGAGCCCGAACTCGCCGCCACCGAGCTGCCTGACGATCAGCATCATCGGCAGGAAGGCGAGGTCCTGGGCGATCAGCACGGCGACGGTGACGCGCCCCACGCGGGTCCGCAGCGTGCCCGTCTCCGCCATCATCTTGACCGCGACGGCGGTGCTGGACAGGGCGACGACGAAACCGAGCAGCAGGGCAGTGGAATGCGGGTATCCCAGCCCCCAGGAGATCAGCATCGTCACCGCGACGGAGGCGGCGATCTGCAGCGCCACGGCCGGTAGTGCTATGCGCCAGGCGAATTTCAGCGACCGGACGCTGAGCTCCATGCCGACGACGAACAGCAGAAGCAGCACGCCGAGCTCCGCCAGCACCGCGATGTTGCCCCGGTTGACCACCAGCCCGAGCCCGGTGGGCCCGAGCAGTATCCCCGCGACCAGGTAGCCCACCAGGGCTGGCTGGCGGAACCGCGCCATGACCATGCCGCAGGCAAGCGCCGTGAGCACCACGAGGGCCAGCCCGGTCAGGTCTATGGCATGTTCCATGCCGTCACCTTATCACGGGGGATTGCGGCGGCGTAGTCGCGGATTCGGGTAGTGCCGTGATTTCGGCGCGCGGCGTCCCCGTCAGAGGTTCAGGAACTACCTGAAGTCGGAACGTCGTGAAGTCTTGTCGGAAAGAAGGTATTTCAGCGGGTTACGGGGTAACGAACAAGTACGACCGTAGGGCCGCAATGTCATGCCCCAGGGACGCAGCCGTCGCCCGGACGACTCAGAACAGGGCGAGCTGCCCGTCGCGGGACAGCGGCGGCCGGAAGCGGCCGACATCCAGCCGGAAGCTGCAGCCGGCGTCGAAACCCAGCCGTCTCGTCGCCGCCTCGAACCGCTGACGCAGCATTTCGGCATGGGGCCCGGCACCCTTCATCCGAGTGCCGAACGCGGAGTCGTAGTCCTTGCCGCCGCGCGCCTCGCGCAGGATCGCCATCACCCGGCCGGCGCGGTCCGGCGCGTGGGCGTGCAGCCATTCGCGGAACAGGGGCGACACTTCCAGCGGCAGGCGCAGCAGGACGTAGGACGCCGTCCGGGCCCCTGACTCGCGCGCTGCGGCGAGGATGGATTCGATCTCCGAATCGGTCAGGGCCGGGATGACCGGCGCCGCCATCACGCCGGTCGGGATTCCGGCGTCGGCCAGCGCCCGGATCGTCGCCAGCCGCCTCGTCGGGGTCGGCGCGCGGGGCTCCAGCGTCATGGCGAGCTTCGCGTCCAGCGTGGTGACCGAGACGCAGACCTGGACGAGGCCGCGTGCGGCCATGTCGGAAAGAATGTCGATGTCGCGCGCGACAAGCGCGGACTTCGTGACGATGCCCACCGGGTGGTTGAAGTCGGACAGCACCCTGAGGATGTCGCGCGTGATGCCGAGCCGCCTTTCCACCGGCTGGTAGGGATCGGTGTTGGTGCCCATGGCGAGCACCCTGCACTCGTATTTCGGCCGGCGCAGCTCGCGTTCCAGCAGCTGCGCGGCGTCCGGTTTGAAGAACAGCTTCGTCTCGAAGTCGAGCCCCGGCGACAGGCCGAGCCAGGCATGGGTCGGCCGGGCGAAGCAGTAGACGCAGCCGTGCTCGCAGCCGCGATAGGGGTTGATCGAACGGTCGAACGGCACGTCGGGCGACTCGTTGCGCGCGATGATGGTCTTCGACATGTCGCGGGTCAGCGTGGTGCGCAGCGGCGGCGGCGCGTCCTGGTCGTCGTATGGCGCGTGCGTGCGCCAGCCGTCGTCCACCGCGTCGGCGTCGAAGCGCTCGAAGCGCCCGGCGCGATTGCTGACGGCGCCGCGTCCCTTGCGGGGGAAGTCGGGCAGGGCATCGCTCATGCCGCGATGGTGACTCTCCGATAAGAACAAATCAAGAACATTTCTCCGGCCGTTCTGCGGCGGGGCGATGCGGGATACGATGGGGCGCATCCGCCCGGAGATACATACGCATGACGCTGCCCGTATCCGTCGTTATTCCCACATTCGATGCCGCGCCGCTGATCGCAAACGCCGTGCGGGCGCATGCGGCCGCGGCGGAGGTGATCGTCGCCGATGCCGGCTCTGCCGACGGCACGCCGGCGCGGGCGGAGGAAGCCGGGGCGCGGGTGGTCGCCGCGCCGCGCGGCCGCGGTCCGCAGCTGGCAGCCGGGGCGGCGACGGCAGGCTGCGAATGGCTGCTGTTCCTCCATGCGGATACGCGGCTCGGCGACGGCTGGGCGGAAGCGGCGGGGCGGTTCGCCGCCGCGCCGGAGAACGCGATGCGCGCCGCCGCCTTCACGCTCCGGCTCGACGACCCCGCGCCGGGCGCGCGCCGGGTGGAACGGCTGGCGCGCTGGCGCGGCCGGGTTTTGGGCCTGCCCTATGGCGATCAGGGGCTGCTGATGTCGCGTGCGCTGTACGATTCTGTCGGCGGGTTCCGCCCGCTGCCGCTGTTCGAGGATGTGGACATGGTCCGGCGCATCGGCCGTCCCCGGCTGGACATACTGGAAATCCCCGCCGTGACCTCGGCGGTGCGCTATCGCCGCGAGGGTTACTGGCTGCGCCCGGCGCGCAACCTGTGCTGCCTCGCGCTCTACTTTGCAGGCGCGCCGGCGCGCCTGCTTGCGCGGCTCTACGGATAGCGCCGGCATGAGCGAGCGGCCCCGTCTCGTCGTGTTCGTCCGCGCGCCCCTGCTCGGCACGGTCAAGCGCCGCCTCGCCGCCGGGATCGGCGCGGCGGCGGCGCGCGATTTCTACGCGGCGGCGACCGGCGCCGTGCTGCGCCGCGTCGGGCGCGATGCGCGCTGGCGCACGGAGCTCCGGGTGACGCCCGACCTCTATGCCGTGTCGGGCCGGTTCTGGGACCCGGCGCTGCCGCGCGCGCCGCAGGGAAGCGGCAATCTCGGCCGGCGGATGACGCGGGCGTTCCTGACGGGCGGGCGGGGGCCGGCGCTGATCGTCGGCAGCGACATTCCCGACATCGCGCCGCACCACATCGCGGCCGC
Source organism: Alphaproteobacteria bacterium (assembly GCA_009377375.1). Classification (GTDB taxonomy): domain Bacteria; phylum Pseudomonadota; class Alphaproteobacteria; order MPNO01; family UBA2964; genus WHUE01. Next base: position 36,060 of record WHUE01000035.1, read on the forward strand.
CTTCCGGGCGCTCGGCGCCGCCGATGCCGTGTTCGGCCCGGCGGCCGATGGCGGCTACTGGCTGGTCGGGCTGCGGCGGGGCGCGCTGGCGCGCGGGCTGTTCGACGGCGTGCGCTGGTCGAGCGAGCACGCCCTCGCGGACACGCTGGCCAATCTGCGCGGAAAGCGTGTCGCCATGCTGGAGACGCTGTCGGATATCGACGATGCGGCGGACCTCGCCGCGTGGCGCGATCGCCGGCCGGCGAGACGGTAGACCCGCCTATCTTTCCTGCAGCCGCGGGATCAGCTCGGCGAAGTTGCAGGGCTTGTGGCGGATGTCGAGCTGGGATTCCAGGATCATGTCCCATGCGTCGCGGCACGCCCCGGTGGAGCCGGGCAGGGCGAACAGATAGGTGCCGCCGGCCACGCCGGCGACGGCGCGCGACTGGATGGTCGAGGTGCCGATGCCGTCATAGCTCAGCATGCGGAACAGCTCGCCGAAGCCGGGGATTTCCTTTTCGAACACCTCGTTGAAGGCTTCCGGGGTCACGTCGCGGCCCGTCACCCCGGTGCCGCCGGTCGCCAGCACGACCTCGATGCCGGGATCGGCGATCCATTCCCGAAGCCTGGCGGCGATGGCCGGGCGTTCGTCGCGGACGATGACCTTGGCGGCAAGCTCGTGGCCCGCTTTGGTCAGGCGCTCGACCAGGGTTGCGCCGGAGCGGTCGGTTTCTTCCGTTCTGGTATCGGAAACGGTCATCACCGCGATGCGCAGCGGCGCGAACGGGATGGTCTCGTCAATTCTTCCCGGCATCTGATTCGGCGTCCGCGACCTCGATGTTGTCCTGCGCCTTATATACCGGCCGCGCCCCCGCGGCGATAGCGTCCAGAGAAGGGCGGTCCTGCCCCAGCCGCTCGCGGTAGATCCAGAGATTGGCCAGCACCCGCTCGATGAACAGCCGCGTCTCCCGCGACGGGATGCTTTCGATGAACATCAGCGGATCGCTGGTCACCTTGCCGACCCGGCGCTGCCACTTGGCGAGGTTCCCCGGCCCGCCGTTATAGGCGGCGGCGAGCAGGAAGACGTCGCCCTGCACCTGGTCGTGGCGGATCAGGTAGTCGAGATATTTCTGCCCCAGCGCGATGTTGAGCCCGGGGTCGTACAGCCGGTCGCGCCCGCGGCCGCGGAAGCGCGTATTGGCCATGTAGCCCGCCGTCGCCGGCATCAGCTGCATCAGCCCGCGCGCCCCGGCATGGCTCTTGGCCCGCACCTTGAAGGCCGATTCCTGGCGCATGAAGGCGTAGATCAGGGCGCGGTCGACCTTGAACCCGCCCTCGGGCTTCCAGTGCGGCACCGGGTAGAAGCCGCGGTCGAGCCGCTCGCCGCCCGACGCGGCGATGGCGCCGGCGACGCCCATCGCCAGCGACGGCAGGCTGGCCTCTTCCGACACCGCCAGCAGGCTGGCGCGCAGCGCGGGGTCTTCCGCGCCGGTCAGCAGCCGAAGCTCGCGCTCCGCCTGCCGGGGCTCGTCGATCTGGATCAGCGCCAGGGCGCGCCGGGCGCCGGCGCTGGCGTTGAGCGCGGCGATGTGTTCGCCGTCCAGCACGGGGCGGTCCCAGCGGAGCCCCGAATCCAGCCCCATCACGCGGCGCGCAAGGATGCCGTAAAAGGTGCGCGGCTCGCTCGCCGCGATCCCGAGCCAGTGACTCACCCGATCGGGCCGTCGCGCCACCATGTTGGCGCGCGCCGCCCAGAACGCGGCGGCCGGGCGGTTCCACCGGCCTAGCCGGTCGGATTTCGCCATCGCCTCGAAATGCGCGGCGGCGTCTTCATGGCGTCCGCTGCGATAGGCGGCGAGACCGGCGGTCCAGCGCGCCGCCGGCACCAGATGGCCGGACCTTTTCGCCGCCGGCGCGACGAGCCGCAGCGCGTTTTCGTCGTTGCCGTAAAGGAACCAGCCGCTGGCGATGCGCGTCCGCAGGCTGTCCATCTCGGCGGCGCTGAGCGCCCCGCGTATCTGTGGCCGGGCGAGATAGTCCTCGGCCGCGGTCAGCCTCGTCCGCCACACCAGCGCGCGCACGCGGCTCTCGATCTTCGCCGCCCGGCCGCGGATGCGCAGGCCGTTCCGGCCGGAATCCAGCGCATCGGCGGCCATCGTGCCGCCGGCGTACGTCCAGGCCGGCGATCGCGGCGCACGGGCGTTGCGGGGCTTGCGTGTGAGGGCCAGCTTGTAGATCTGCCGCGCCTGCGGATGATCGGCGTAATCCGCCATCCACCTGGCCAGCTCGGCGTAGCGGGAGCGGTATTTCGTCGGGTGCAGGTAACGCTGCGCCAGCACGTGGCCCATCAGCAGCCGGTTGCCGATCTTTGCGATCAGGCGGTCGGCCTCGCGCCACTTCCCGTCCTCCTGCAACGTCATGATCCCGGCGTAGCGGGCGGCATCCTCTTCGGACAGGGGGGCGGGCAGCTCGGCATGCGCCTCGACATCTTCGGTCGCCGGCGGCAGCCCGGCGGTTTCCACCGGCCGCGCCGCGCCGTCTTCGGCCGCAAGCAGATGCGGCGCACCCGTCGTCAACGCGGCGGCAAGCACGGCCGCCGCGATCGTCACTGCTCGTACGGATACCACTCTCTAGCCCCTTTTTCGGTGCGGTCGTTGCTGTGCCGACACCAATGCCTGAGGATGGTTAATTACTGCTTAAGCTTCGTCAACCGCGCATGCGCGGAGGGCGGCTTTTTTACGGGGACGGCGTGCCGGGAAGCTCGTCGAGCTTCGCGCGGATCGCCAGCAGGTCGATCCAGGTCTCGCGCTTCTGCGCCGGCTGGCGCAGCAGGTAGGCGGGGTGGAGAATGGCGCGGGCCGGCACCGGGGCGGCCATCGCGGCGCTCTGATAGCTCAGCCAGCGGCCGCGCAGCCGCATGATGCCCTGGGTGGTGCCCAGCAGCGTCTTGGCGGCGGTGCCCCCGACGGGGATCACGATGCGGGGGGCGACCAGCTCGACATGGCGCTCGACGAAGGGCAGGCAGGCGGCGATCTCGGAATCCGTCGGCGACCGGTTGCCGGGCGGACGCCACGGCAGGATGTTGGTGATGTAGACCTCGTCCCGCGCGAGGCCGATCGCCGCCAGCATGCGGTCCAGCAGGCGGCCGGCCGGGCCCACGAAGGGCACGCCGGTGCGGTCCTCCTCGGCGCCCGGCGCCTCGCCGATGAACATCAGCCTCGCGCCCGCGCTGCCGTCGCCGAAGACGAGATTGCTGGCGGTGCGCTTCAGCGCGCAGCCGTCGAACGCCGCCAGCGCCTCGCGCAGCGCGGCGAGGTCGGGCGCGTCGGCGGCGATGCTGCGCGCCGCCCG
>WHUE01000360.1 GCA_009377375.1 Alphaproteobacteria bacterium
CACGCTGCCCGCCGGCGCCGACGAGGACTGGATGCGCTGGGATGTGACCGCTGCGGTCCAGCGGTGGGCCGATGGCACCTGGGCCAACCATGGGCTGCTGGTCCGTCGCGACGACGAGACGCTGGGCGACAGCGGTCCGGTGTTCCCGGCCGCCCTGCATCCGGAGCCGGCGATCCGCCCGAGGCTGGAGGTGACCTATGTAGGCGCGGCGACGCATCTGTTCGAGCCGGACACGGTGCGGGGTAACGGCGCGAGCCTGCGGTGGGCCGCCTTCGACGGGTCCTCGGGCGCGTCGTTTGACCGTTGGGAGGTGCACCGCACGTTGGGCGAGGGCGAGTTCACCCCGTCGGAGGCGACCCGGATCGCGATCATCGGCGACCGTGAGGTCACCAGCTACCGGGACACCACCGCGGGCCCGGAGCGTGCTTTCAGCTACAAGGTGGTGGTGGCGGGGGAGGCGTCGAACGCGCGGACGGTGACCACCCCGGCGGCGGGGCAGGCCCGCAAG
>WHUE01000361.1 GCA_009377375.1 Alphaproteobacteria bacterium
CTCTCGCCCTGGCCACGGGCCCGGCCGTCGCCGCAGGCCTCGCGTCATTGGCGTCCGACCACCGGCGGCCCAGCCAAACCCCCGCATTTCCCCCCTCGAATCGGTCGTCCTGGCGACCAGTTCTAGGGGGGAAACGCGAGGTGGCGGCCCTCGTGCTGCCCGCCGCCGCGCTCGTAGCGGTCGCGCTCGCCGACCTGTCGCAGCTGTCGCGGGGCGAGGTCGAGCGCATCTGGTTGCCGTTCGTCCCGTGGCTGGCCCTCGCCGCCCCGGGCCATCGGCGCGGGTGGCTGGCGGCACAGGTCGCCGTGGCGCTCATCCTGCAGTCGGTCCTCGTCTCACCCTGGTAGGAGCGCCCATGCCCTCACGCATCCTGGTCACCGGCGGCGCCGGCTTCGTCGGGTCCCACGTGGTCGACCAGCTGGCCGACACCGGGCACGAGGTGGTCGTGCTCGACTCGCTGGTCGCCCACGGCGCCGCTGACCCGCCGTGGGTGCGCTCCGACGTCGAG
>WHUE01000362.1 GCA_009377375.1 Alphaproteobacteria bacterium
TAGCTTGGTGGTTCCACAGCGACTCCAGCCGGCGCCGCGCGTGCTCGGAGACGGACACCTGGTCGCAGCGCACCTCGGTGACGCCCGGGTCGGCGGCTAGCAACCGGGGCCGGACCACGCCGAAGAAGGTCATCGCCAAGGCCGGGCAGGCCTGGCACGCGCCGGAGAAGCGCAGCTGCAGCACGCCGAACTCGTCGCGCTCGACACGCACGTCGCCGCCATGGGCCTGGATCCGTGGCCGCAGCTCGGCGTCGAGCACCTCGGCCGCCGTGGTGTTTCGGCCGGTCATGCCGCCACCCCGACAACCCGGTCCAACACCTTGTCGGTGACGCCGGGGACCAGCTCGCGGAGCTTGGAGCGGACGTCGACGCCGAACAGCCGCGCCTGATTCAGCCCGAGGATCTTGCGCTTGGCGCGGTCGGTGATCTCCGGGTAGCCGTACCGGTCCTGCAGCTCCTCGGGCATTCGCAGCTGCGCGATGAGGTTCAGCATTGGCTGAATGTCCGG
>WHUE01000363.1 GCA_009377375.1 Alphaproteobacteria bacterium
GGGCCGTCTGCTCGGTGTAGGTCGCCACCCCGATGCCGAGATACCGGCCACGCGTCCGTTCTTCTTGCTGCATCCGTCGCAAGCCCTCGTAGTCGGACAGCTCGCACACCTTGTCCAGGGACTCCATGAAGCTGCCGCTGTCGTAGACGAGGCCCGTGACGGATGTGTAGGGAAACTGATCTTTCTTCACGAGGTTGCGCCGCCGGATCTCCACGGGATCCATGTTCAAAGCTTGGGCCACCTTGTCCATGGTCCTCTCGATGGAGAAGCATGCCGCCGGACGCGCCACGCCGCGATAGGGGCCCAGGGGGCACTTGTTGGTCGTGACGCTGAAGGACCTGCACTCGTAGTTGCTGATCTGATAGGGGCCCGGCAGGATGCCGAGGGCCATACCGCCGTCCATCGTCGCGGTCCACGGGTAGACGGAATAGGCCCCGCAGTCCACGTAGATCTCGGCTCGAAGCGCGAGTATCTCGCCTTCTTCCGAGTACGCGACTTCGATGGTG
>WHUE01000364.1 GCA_009377375.1 Alphaproteobacteria bacterium
CCGAATCGTCGACGACCAGAACCCTGAGGACGGGATCGGCACGCAGTCCCGTCGGCATGCCGGCAAGTTCCCCGCCGTCGATTTCGCCGTCGATTTCGCCGCCGCTTTCGCTATCGTCTTCCCGACCCCTCAACACGGAATGGCTCATCGCCGCCTCCCCAAACGCCCGCCGAGCCCCCCGGTCTCGTAGCGCCATTGTGATGCCGACTCACGTTAACAGCTCATTAACGCCCCGGCGTCGGCAGCCATCCCGGCAGCGCGGGCATATTACGGTTGTACCGCGGCCGGCGGGATCGCCACGCCCCCGGTCCGCGCAGGCTGTAGCATCGCGATACCCGCACCGATTGAGGCGCGCGCTCATATTCGCCTTTCCGGCGCATAAAATCCATAACCGGTGCGTGGCGGACCGTCTCCGCCCTGCCCTCCGGACCGTGCCGCGGCGGCGTCAGACGCCGAGATAGCGGTGCTGCAGGTCCTCGGAGGCGCGCAGCTCGTCGGAGGTGCCT
>WHUE01000365.1 GCA_009377375.1 Alphaproteobacteria bacterium
GAGACCAGTCCCGGCGCAGCCAATCCCGGCTGCTGCGGACCGCGGTCGTGGCAGCCGCCTTCATGCTGCTCACCGTGTCGGGGTTGGCCACTGCGGGAACCTTGCCCGCCCCGTTTCAGCGGGCGGCTTCCGACACCGCCCGGCTCCTGGGAATCCACCTCCCCGCGCCGGATCACGTCAGGCCGGACGGGCCTGCCGGGCCGCACGCCACGCCGAGCGCTACCGCGCCGCCCGGCTTCATCGATCCTTCGAATCGGGTCGCGACCCTTCCCGGCGGGGAGAGGTCTGCGGCGCCGATGCCAGGGTCGCAGCGACGTATCGCGTCGACGAACGCGCCCGATGGCGCCGATGGCGCCGGTGGAGGCGGGCGTGCCGCGGCCGTTGCCCCATCCGTGGAGGTCGAGAGCTCCGATCCTCCACCAGAGGATGCCCCATCCTCTGGGCCGCTGACGGACGCGCCCGATAGCCAGGCTGGCGGTCCGCCTGATCAGTCCCCGGATCAGT
>WHUE01000366.1 GCA_009377375.1 Alphaproteobacteria bacterium
AGCTCGGCCGCGGCGAGCTCGCCGAGCGTGGCCTGGCGGGCGTCCATCGCGGCGGCGAGCTCGTGGGCGTAGTCGCCGATGACACCTTCCGGAGTGACGGTGCGGTCGGTCCAGCTGGCCTGCTGCGGCTGCGGTAGCTCCCCGACGCGGGCGTGGATCCGGTGCCGGAGCACGTCGGCGACCGATTCGGCCGTGACCAGCTCGCGGTCGGTGGCGACCTCGCGGAGCAGCTGCTCGGGGTCGTGCCCGGCGAGCTCGGCCGAGCGGACCGCTCGCCACAGCCGGTCCGTACCCGGCTCGTCGTCGAGGGCCTGCATCTGCTCGGGTCCGAGGACGTCGAGGAGCACGTCGGCGTAGCGGTCGCGGGACTGCTCGGTCACCACCGCCGACCAGATGGTGCCCAGCGTGGCCAGGCTGTCGGCGTGTTCCAGCTCCTCGCGCAGCACGTCCACCGCGGCGTGCTGGGCGTCGTCACGGTCCAAAATCTCCGACAGCACCGCGATC
>WHUE01000367.1 GCA_009377375.1 Alphaproteobacteria bacterium
GCAGCGTCTGGGACACGGCATTGGCGGTGGTCGTCGCAGCCAGGAACCGTCCGGTACTCGCGCCCGGAGCCATGCTCAACGGCGGCGCGGCGTCCGCAGGCGGTGATCGTCTCCGGTCGTACCACCACCACAGCACGACCAGGGCCGGCCCCAGCGGCATGACCCACGCCAGGGCACGGGACGACGGCAGCAGCAGCAGAACCGGCAGCGCGACCAGGATCCGGCTGATCGACTCCAGCGCGGTGGCCGCGCCGTACGAGCGGAACCGGCCGGTACCTGCCATCCGTCCCTTGATCACAAAGAAGGCGCCGTAGGTGGCGATCAGCGCACCCGCGGCCAGCGCCAGGTCGCCCTCCCCGTGGAACAGCAGGTCCCGCTGGAACCACGTCACCAGGCTGCAGCCCAGCGCGAGTACCAGTACCCAGGCCGCGATCACGCGAATAGAACGTTTCAGGCCGTCCGGGTCGTCTCGGCGCAGGGTGATGCTCCGGGTGACGAAGGAC
>WHUE01000368.1:0-263 GCA_009377375.1 Alphaproteobacteria bacterium
GAGGCGGAGATCGCCGCCATCCGGGCCGTCACCGACGGGCCCTTCGCCATCGGGTTCATCACCAGCTTCATCCCGATGTTCGAGAAGTTGTTCGACGCCGCCCTGACCGCCGCTGACCGACCGGCCGTCATCGCCCTGTCGTTCGGCGACCCGCAGCCCTGGCTCGACCGGGCCAAGGAGGCCGGCGCCGCCACGATGTGCCAGGTCCAGACGCTCGACGACGCCGCCCGGGCGGTCGACGCCGGCACCGACGTCCTCGTCGT
>WHUE01000368.1:284-503 GCA_009377375.1 Alphaproteobacteria bacterium
AGGCCGGCGGGCACACCGGAACGATGAGCCTGCTCCCGTTCCTGGCCACCGCCGCCCACCGCTGGCCGGCCGTGCCGCTCCTGGCCGCCGGCGGCATCGCCGACGGGCGCACCCTGGCCGCCGCCCTCACCGCCGGCGCCGACGGCGCCTGGCTCGGCACCGCCTTCATGGCCACCCCCGAGGCGGTTGAGGTCCACGACGTCCACAAGGACCTGATCG
>WHUE01000369.1 GCA_009377375.1 Alphaproteobacteria bacterium
CCTTGTCGTCCTTGATCAGCTGCGACAGCTTGAGCCCGGTGCCGGCAATCAGGCGTTCCACGCGGTCGATGTCGCGCATCGTGCGGCTGGACATGCGGACCACAAATCCCTCTTGCGATTCCTTGACCGCCGAGAGCCGCTCTTCCAGCCCCTTCACACGCATCTTGAGCCAGTCGCGCGTGCTCTCCACCGCCGTGCGATCCATCAGCGCGGCGGTGAGCTCGCTCTTTGTCCGGTCGAGCTTTCCGGCTATGTCGGAGCCCTTCTCTTCCGAAGCGGCGAGCTGCGCTTCAAGATTGATGAGTTGCCGGTTCAGCGCGATCTGGCGTCTGGTCTGCTCCGCCCGCTTGTTCTCGGACTGGCGCAGCCTGATCCGCATGTCCTGCAGCGCGTTCTTGAGCTCCGTGTTGCCCTCCACCAGATCGGCGAGGCTGCGGTGGTTGCGCTGCAGCGTGCCGCTGACGTCGCTGAACTCGCTGCGCATGGTCCCCATCCGGGCCAG
>WHUE01000036.1 GCA_009377375.1 Alphaproteobacteria bacterium
GGTGCAAGTCGGTCGCCGACCTGCGCAACGTGAAGGTGCGGCATCCGGGGGCGTGGACGGACGCGGATTTGGGCTGAGTCAGCCGCCGGTCCAGAGCGGCCGGCAGCGGGTGGCGATGACCTTTTCGTAGGGCGCCGGGCCGGTCAGGTGGCCGATGGCGCGGGCGAAGTCGTTGAGGCGTTCGACGCGCTCCTCCGTGATGACCGGATCGTAGAACGCGGCGTCGCGCGCGATCACATTGGCGATCAGGGTGGCGGACTCGGGCGGGAACTTGCCTTCGCCGACCTTCCGCGCGAGGCCGGGGTCGTCCCTGAGCGCGCGCTGCGCCCGCACGATGGCGCGCACCGCGGCGTCCACCGCCTCAGGCGCGCGGGCGAGGAAGTCGTCGGTCGTCGCCAGCCCGGCGAAGGTGAAGAAGCGCGCCCCGCCCGGATCGTCGCCGCGCCGCACGTCGACGTGGATCTTGCCGATGCCGGCCGCGACCGCGGTCTCCGCGCCCATCGCGTTGGCCCAGAACCCGTCGATCAGGCCGTTCCGCAGCCCCTCCGCCGCGAACACGCCGAACGAGACGTGGCGCTCCCCCGATCCCGGCAGCGCCACGATCTCCACGTCGCGGTCGGGGTCCAGCCCGCCGCGGCGCAGCATTTCCCGGAAGGCGAGGTCCGGCCCCTCCGCCGCGGTCAGCCGCAGCCCGCGCAGCGCCGCGAAGTCGCCGCGCGGGGCCGCCAGGTCCGCGCGCACGGTGAGCAGCCACGGCGTGCCCTGGGACAGCGCCACGCATATCTTCACCCCGTCCCAGTTCGCGAATTCGGTCAGCAGGTCGTGGACGGAGCCGGCGATCATGGCGTCGGCCGCGCCCGCCCGCAGCGCCCGCGTGGAGCCCATCGCGGCGACCAGCTCGATCCCGGCGTCCAGCCCCTCGTCCCTGAAGAAGCCGAGCCCGTCGGCGGCCAGCGCCGGGAAGCAGGTGTTGCTGACAAGGTCGACGGCGGCGATTCGCATGCGCATCAGACGGGCCTCGGTCCCCGAATCGTCGTCCGGTGCATGTGGCGGATATAGGCCGGGTCGTACATCGTGGCGTGGTGCATGACGGTGCGGTTGTCCCAGCATAGCAGGTCGCCGGGGCGCCATTTGTGGACGTAGCGGAAGGCGCGGTCGCGGCTGTGCGCGAACAGCGCGTCGAGCAGGGCGCGGCCTTCCGCCTCGTCCATCCCCTCGATGGCCCAGGTGAAGCCGGGGTTGACGTAGAGCGCCTTGCGGCCGGTGTCCTCCACCGTGCGCACGATGGGATGGACGACGTCCGTCAGCCGCGCGCCCTGCGCCGCCGAGATCGCGGGGCGGCCGCCCTCCTGCGTCTCGTTCTTCTTGTGGTTGCGGGTGTATGAATGCAGCGCGCGGCGGCCCTCGATCCGCTGTTTGAGATCGTCGGGCAGCGTCTCCCAGGCGCGCACCATGTCCTGGAACATGGTGTCGCCGCCCTCCGGCGGAATCTCCACGGCGTAGAGCTGCGAGCCCAGCGCCGGGCGTTCCTCGTAGGAGATGTCGGAATGCCAGTAACGGCCGGCGTCCTCGAATCCTTCCGGCGTGCCGTCGGGACGTTTGCGGTTGGACAGCACCAGGATTTCCGGATGGCCGGGCAGCAGGAACTGGTCCATCACGTGAATCGCCAGATCGCCGAAGCGCCGGGCGAAGGCGATCTGCGCGTCCGGGGTCAGCGCCTGGTCGCGCACGACCATCACGCCCGAATCGAACCAGGCCTTGCGCAGCGCGCCGAACGCGGCGTCGTCGAGCGGCGCCGACAGGTCGATGTCCGTGACTTCTATTCCGAAACCCTCGGAAAGCGGCGAAGTCTTCACCAAGGCCTCCTGTCGCAACGTGTTCGTTAACGTTTGTTAACAAACCCGTTTTTTCTACGCAGGCGCGAAGTATTCGGTTGAGCGCCGCGCGGTCCTGTGCACAATACGCCACAAGAATGGGGATTCAAATGGGGTTGGGGTTAGCCATGTTCGGAACTGGTGGGTGTTTCCGTGCGCTGCGGGGGCTGTCGGTCCTTGCGGCGCTGCTGGTGTTTCCGGGCGCGCCCGATGCGGCCCGCGCGGCCGGGTTCAGCGACGACGTCCAGGGCAAGACGACAATCTACCTGAAGGACATTCCGGGTGTCGGCAAGACGCTCACCGATCTCGGGCTGGGCAAGCTGGCCAATACCCAGATGGCCGGCGTGACCGCGACGGCGGACACGATTTCCGGCTTCGTCAACTTCCTCGCGATGCGCTGGAACTTCCTGGTCTTCAAGGCGAAGTCCGAGACCTTCTTCGCGCTGGAGCCGGTGACGGCGTCCGGCGCGCCGCGCGCGCCCAAGATCACCGACTTCATCAATCCGAAGGTCAAGCCGATCAAGGACATGATGGACCTGCTGACGCTGGACCGCCTCGTCTGGGTAGTCGCGGCGCGCACCGTCACGCTGGACCAGAACAGCCTGCCCGCGCCGGTCAAGACGATGTTCAGCCCGTATTTCGGCAACAGCACGCTGTCGGTCGAGTTCGGCCAGGGCGTCACCTTCCTCGGCGCGCAGAACATCGGCAAGGTCGCCATCCTGAAGCAGGCGATCGAGGCCATCGGCGGCCAGTCCAGCACCGTGCTGGTCAAGGCCGGGTTCCAGACCTCGATCCTCGATTCCATGCTGTCGGGCAGCGCGCCGTCGATCGAGGCGAGCTTCCAGGCCGCGCTGCCGTCGATCAAGCCGAAGATCGGCGGCAAGATCGAGCTGCCGACGACCTTCACCGTGTCGCTGCTGGCCGAGATGAACCCGCTGGAAGGCACCGTCAAGCTCGGCTTCGTCGCCGATGCGGCCGACGTGCCCTTCATCTATCCCGACATCGCGAAGAAGAAGCCGGTCATCGCGAAGACCGCGATGGATCTGCAGGTCGCGGTGGCGTTCGAGGGCGGCAAGCCCGTCTTCTCCATCGCCGGCACGATGTTCAAGGGCGAGCAGGGCAGGCTGCAGCAGGCGTTCGGCCTGCCGTTCCTGGACCTGCAGGACTACACGATGGAGTTCGAGCTGAAGGCCGATGCGGTGGCCGTCGGCATCGGCGCGGGCGGGCGGTTCTACGACGAGCTGGTCACCCTGTTCGCGGCCGTCCAGGTGCCCGCGCAGACCGCCGGGATTCCGATCCCCGACCAGATCAAGATCATGGTCGAGCCGGTCAACGCCAACTCCGTCGGCTCGCTGAGCCTGCGCGACCTCACCAACGCCTTCGCCGACCTGACCAACGCGGTGACGGGATCGCGGATTCCGAAGCCGAACCTGCCCAAGGACTTCATGCAGATCGCCGGGGTGGAGAAGGGCGTCGGGCCGTTCATCGACGTCAACCTGAACATGGGGCTCGACGCCGGACTCGAGATGGGCGGCAAGATGGTCGTGTTCGGCACCGAGATGGGCGTGATCGAGACCGCGGTGCTGAAACCGACCCACGGGATCGAGATCAAGGGCCATTCGGACGTGGACCTGCCGATCGACGTGCTGAAGCTGCCCAAGGGCGAGATCGACATCGCCGTCACCAAGGACAACATCACCGACCCGCATGTGCGCATCAAGGTCGACACGATCTCGGTGCTGGGATCGAAGGGCTCGTTCGAGTTCTCGATCGACAAGAAGCAGCAGGTCGCCATCGTGGAGGGCGCCTCGCCGTTCGGCCTGTTCGACGCCTCGCTGGTGCTGGAGAGCAACACCAGCAACATCAAGAGCCCGAACTTCGACGCCACCGGCATCATCGTCGGCGACTGGTTCAACAAGTTCGCCGACGGCGTGCAGACCGCCACCGCCGACATCGCCAAGGGCGTGGAAACGGCCGTCGCCGGCATGAACGGCGAGATCCATGTCTTCAGCGGCCGGCTCAGCCAGGCCAAGATCGACAAGACCACGGCCGTCAACGACCTCGAGGCGGCGCGCAAGTCCGCCTATGCGGAGTTCGACAAGGCGCTGGCCGAGGTCAACAAGATCGAGGGCAAGTACAAGAAGGAAAAGAGCAAGTGCGGCAAGCCGCCATGGAAATGGGACCATTGCGTCGCCGCCGGCGGGCTGTGGACCGCGCTGCAGACGGCGCGCGGCGTGCTCAAGGTCGCTCAGAAGGTGGTCGACGAGTTCCTCAAGGGCACCGGCAAGGCGCTGGCGGCGGTGGTCGACGGGCTGAACAAGTCGATCAAGCTGTTCGCCGACACCATCGAGGTCGCGGCCCAGGGGCTGGGCACGGCGATGTCCACCTTCGGCAACGCGCTCGAGCTCGCCGGCAAGTTCGCGGGCGAGGCGCTGAGCTTCGTGGCCGATATCTTCGACGTCGAGAAGCTGTGGATGAAGGGCAAGCTCGCCGTCCTCAGCGGCAGCCAGAAGGGCCAGCTCGGGGTCGAGTACACCCTGCTCAGCAAGACCTACCTGAAGGACGTGAGCTGGGACTTCAAGGTGCCGGTCGACAAGGTGTTCGAGGTCTTCGTTCCCGGCTCGGCGGACGGCAGCAAGACCGAGGCCGCGTCGCTGCCCGGCAATGCGCCGAAGGCGGTGCAGGTGGCGGGCAAGTTCACCTACAACCCGGTCACCACGGCGGGCGCGCGGAGCGTCTCCGAATCGATGATCGAGGCGGGCCAGCTCAAGGCGCTCAGCGTGCCCTTCAACCCCGAAATCTGCGAGGCGCATCCCTACGCGCTGGAGGAGCAGATCGGCGTGGTCGAGGACGAGCTGCAGGCCGTCTCCTGGCGCAAGCGCAACGCCGACATCCTGCTCTGGACCAAGGCGATGGAGGACAGCCCGGAATTCCTGGCGCTGCGCCAGAACCCGAAATCGCCGTTCGTCTGGATGCCGTCCGCCCGCGGCAAGTCCTTGCCGGCCGGCGCCATCAGCGGCGGCAAGGAGCCGGGACGTTCCAACCTGTATATCTGCCGCGGGACGGTCGAGAACGGCAAGGTATGGGCCAGCGGCAAGGTCGTTGCCGGCAACTGCAATGTCGGCTGGAAGGGCAAGGAATACGCGCTCTCCACCTATGACGTGCTGACCGGCGACCAGCGCGCGCTGATGCCCTTCCCCGTGCCGTTCGGCAAGTGGAACGGCAAGGACGGCATCTATGTGGGGCAGGAGAACGGCGGCGCGGTGCAGGTGTGCGCCGCTGGCCACAAGGACGGGCTCCATCCCGGCAAGATCGCCCCCAACGGCTCGTGCTATTTCGGCTATGGCGGCAAGGAGCTCAGGGCCGGGGCATTCTTCATGGTGTACAGAGCCAACCCGGCCTACGGCCACGACTTCTCCAAGCTGGTCAGCGGCTACCAGGAGGCGAAGAAGAGCTACGCCGAGCGCGAAAGCGCCGCCAGGTACAACAGGCAGGGAACGATCCTGCAGGGTCTCGGCGGCGAGCTGGGCAAGGTGGCGAGCAGCCACCAGGTCCGCAAGGCGCTGGAGGCCAATTTCAGGAAGGACTACAAGCTGCCGGAGCAGCTCAGCTCCGCCTTCCTCGGGGAGCAGGAGAAGCGTCTCCGGGAGCTGGACACCGAGCTGAAGAAGCTGCGCAACGATCCCGCCAGCCCCTGCGGCCAGGTGGCGAAGGAGCAGGGCGTCAAGCCGGCGAACAACAAGCCGGCCCCCAACCTGATGAACGCGATGAAGAAGGACGGGTTCGGCTCGATCGCCAAGCAGGTGATGCTGGCGCAGAGCAAGATGGCGCAGGCGGTGACCAAGGCGGCCGGGCAGCAGGTCCAGGCGCAGAAGGCGGCGCAGAAGGCCGAACGCGAGAAGATCAAGCGCGAGCAGCTCCTCGCCTTTACCAAGCGGGTGCGCGAGCATTATGACGCAAACCAGAAGAAGGCGGCGCTGGCGATGAAGGTGCGGGCGCAGCAGGACGACATCCGCTTCCTGTCCGCGACCGTCTCTGCGGCGCAGCGCAACGCGGCGGCCGCGGCGGCGAAAGCGGGTGCGACGGCGGCGAAGAACGCCAAGGTGGTGAAGGAGAAGCCGCGGGTTGTCCGCCGCAGCGTCCGGGGCGCGAAGGAGTCCAAGGAGCTGGCTGCGCTCAAGACGCTGCCGAAGGTCCAGCAGGAGGCGTTCTCCAAGGCGTTCGAGAAGTCGCAGGCCCGCTTGGGGGCGGACCACGCCCAGCTGCGGCAGAAGCGCCAGAAGGACCTGCAGCAGGAGCTTGCCCGGCGTAACGCGCGCATGGCGAAGCGCCTCGCCAGGGCGCAGGGGCTGGACGACGCCCAGCGCAAGGCGCTGTCCGAGGTGTACGCCCTCGCCGCGGTTCGGGGCCGGGCGGACATGCTCAAGCAGTTCCCGGTGTCCCGGCAGTCCAGCCTCGCCGGCCGGCCGTCGGCCGAGGGCCAGGCCGCGAAGGAGACGTCGACGATCGTGCAGGACGTGGCCAACGTGAAGCCGGACTTCCGCAAGAACCTGCGCACCCTCGGAATCAACGTGCGCTAGCCGAAATCCTTGCATTCGGCCGGGCCGCGGGGCATGAGTCCCGCGGCCCTTTTCTTCGTGACCAGATGATCGACATCCAGGACCTCGTTTTCGAGTACCCCACCAAGCGCGCGCTGTTCGACGTGAACTGCACCGTGCGGACCGGCAGCATCACCGCGCTCGTCGGCCCCAACGGCGCGGGCAAGACCACGCTGATCCGCTGCATCGTCGGGCTGCACGCGCCGTTCTCCGGCCGGGTGCTGTTCGGCGGCATCGACGTGCACGAGCATCCGCGCGACTGCCACCGCCGGATGGCCTACCTGTCGGATTTCTTCGGCGTGTACGACCAGCTTTCCGTGCGCCAGTGCCTGACCTACACCGCGCGCGCCTACGATGTGGCGCCGGGCGCGGTCGAGACCGTGGTGGAGGCGGCGGCGGCCCGGCTCGGCATCGCCGACCGGCTGCACGAAAAGGCCGGCGCGCTGTCGCGCGGCCTGCGCCAGCGCCTCGCCATCGCCCAGGCCATCGTGCACGAGCCGGAATTCCTGGTGCTGGACGAGCCGGCCTCCGGGCTGGACCCGGAAGCACGCCATTCGCTGTCGGCGCTGCTGACCGGGCTGCGCGAGGCGGGGATGACGCTGCTGGTTTCCAGCCATATCCTGGCGGAGCTCGAGGGCTACTGCACCGACATGATCATCATGCGCGACGGGCGCGTCATCGACCAGCGGCCGCTGGCCGCCGACGGCGCGGCCGCGCGAAGGCTGCGGCTCGACCTCGCCCGCCCCAGCGCGCGGCTGGCGACGCTGCTGGAGGCGCGGGAGGAGGTCAGCCAGGTGACGGTGGACGGCACGGCCGCGATCTTCCTGTTCCAGGGCGACGCGGCGGCGCAGGCCGACCTGCTGCGCGCGCTGATCGAGGCGGGGGTGGAGGTGGCCGCGGCGCGGGACGACCGCGAGAACCTGCAGGACGCCTATATCGCCGAAATCCACCGGTACGAGACCGGGCGCGCCGGAGGCGGACGATGAGGGGCAATCCGGAATTCATCCGCAACCTGTGGACCGAGATCAGCTTTCACCGCGCGGTCGTGATGCCGGCGGTCACCGGAATGCTGTTCCTGCTGATCTGGCTGATCAACGGCCAGCAGACCGGTGCCGCGACGGCGCAGGCCGCCGCGCTGATGTTCTGCGCCATCGCCTTCGTCTGGGGCACGCGCGTCGCCTCCGAATCCGTGGTGCAGGAAATCAACGGCCGCACCTGGGACACGCAGCGGATGTCCGCCATCGGCCCGTGGACCATGGCCTGGGGCAAGCTGTTCGGCGCCACCGTCTATATCTGGTACGGCGCGCTGATCTGCCTCGGGCTGTACTGGATGTCCTATGTAGACGTCATCCCTGCCGACCGGATCGTGAAGCTGATCGGCGTGTACGTGCTCTGCGCGGTGATCGCGCATGCCACCGGCCTGCTGGTCAGCATGCAGGCGATCCAGAAGCGGCGCGACTTCGGCCGGGTTCAGATCGCCTTCTACCAGTTCCTCGGCCTCGCCGCGGCGGTGCCCGGGCTCTATATCGGCCTGTCCGGCATCGCCGACGACGGCATCTACCGCGTGCTGCTGTTCTACGACCGGGTCTACCCGCTGATCGATTTCATGCTGGTGGCGCTCGCCGTGTTCGCCGCCTGGGCGCTGGTCGGCATCTGGCGGCTGATGCGGGCCGAATTGCAGATGGAGAACGGGCCCTGGGTGTGGCTGGGCTTCGTGCTGTTCGCCACGGGCGTCGCCGCCGGCATCCGCCTGCTGCCGCCGGAGGTCAGCGCCGGGATGCCCGCCATCTCGTCCAAGGCCTATCACGGGTTCAGCATGCTGCTGATCCTCACCTACATGATCGCGCTGTCGGAGCCCAAGGGTCCGGTGCTGTTCCGCCGGCTGCGGCGCTACGTGGAGCTCTCCGACTGGGCGGGGCTGGTCAACGCCGTGCCGCGCATCGTGCCGACGCTGCTGCTGCTCGCGCTCGCGACCGTCGGGCTGCTGCGGCTGTCGGACGCGCGGGTGCAGGTGCTGGAATGGCCGGTGAACTTCCACCTCGCCACGGTGGCGACCTTCCTGCTGGTGCTGCGCGACGTGGGCTTCATCTACCTGCTCAACATCGCCCGCCATTCGCCGCGCAACGACATGACCGCCTTCGTCTATATCACCCTCGCCTGGACGGTGGTGCCGGTGACGCTGTCCGCGATGGGGCTGGAGCCGCTGACCGCGCTGTTCTGGCCCAAATGGGACTCAGGCGCGGCGCTCACCATCGGCGCGCCGCTGGCGCAGGTGGTCGTGGTCTATGTGCTGTTCTGGCGCGTCTGGCTGCACAAGGTGGCGAGCCGGCGCTGATGGCTAGCGGACGTAGCGGGCGGTGAAATCCCGCGGGCTGTCGGCGAATTCGGTGCAGCCCGCGCGTTCCAGCTCACCCTCCGCCGCATAGCCCCAGCGCGCGCCGACGGCCCTGACCCCGTTCGCCCGAGCCGCGATCACGTCGTCGTCGCGGTCGCCCAGCATGATCGCGCCGTCCGCCGGCACGCCGGCGAGGTCGAGCGCGCGGGCGAGCAGGTCGGCCTTGAGATCGGTCTCCTCCAGCCCCGCGCCGACGATGCCGTCGAGCCTCGCACCCAGCCCCAGATGGGCCGCCACCTGCCCGGCGAAGGGCTGCGGCTTGGAGGTCACGATCCAGCGCGCCGCGCCTTCGCGCGCCACCGCCTCCAGCATCTCCGCCGCCCCGTCATAGAGCCGGTTGGCCGCGACGCCGCAGACCGCGTATTCGTCGCGGAACGCAGCGATGCCCCGCTCGATTCCTGCCCCGGTCACGCCGGGGTCGAGGCTGCGGAAGAGGCGCGGCAGCGGCGCGCCGAGGAACGTCCCCAGCCGCGCGTCGTCCGGCGCCTCCAGGCCCAGCGCCGCGATTCCGGCGCGGAAGCAGCGGAACAGCCCGTCGCGCGAATCCGTCAGCGTGCCGTCGAGGTCGAAGAAGCAGGCTTTCATGCCGCGATCCTATGCCGGTTCGCCGCGGCGACAAAGGCGGCGTGGGCTGCCGCAACCCGCTCTTTCCGGATGTCGCCCCGGCCAAGCGGCGGAAGCCGCGCAGAGCCAGGGTCCAGCCGCGGCCGCCGGGTCCTCGCCCGACGACTGGGCCCCTGTGTGTTGGGGATGTGTCAGGATGGGTGTGGGCGAGAAGGCCCTTCTTTCCCTCTCCGCCGCGCAGCGGGGGGAGAGGGAGGGGACCCATCGCGTTAGCGATGGGGAGGGTGAGGTGGCGTTGCCGCAAGCGCGCTTTCCGGGCGATTCTCTGGAATCCCCCACCTCACCCCGGCCCTCTCCGCCCCCGGGGGCGGAGAGGGAGAAACGAGCGCCGTTCGACATGCGTGAATCCGATAGGCTCGGGGGCCGGGGCGACGCTCAGGAGGCTGCCGGGAATTTCCACAGGCGACTGCATCGGCTTGCCGGCCACGATCGGCCGGGGATAGTCTGCCCGCCGGTCGCGAGGGAGGACTCCATGACCAGGGCAGCGCCCGTGCGCCGCGTCGTCACCGGCCACGATGCCGGGGGCAGGGCGGTGGTGAAGATCGACGGCGAGGCGCCCAACGCCCGCTTCCGCGAGGCGGCGAAGCTCACCTCCACCCTGCTCTGGGTGGAGGATGAAACGCCGGCGGACAATGCGGGCGACGCGGACAAGAGCTTGCGCGAGTCCGGCGTCGCCCCGCCGGACGGCGGCTCGGTGTTCCGGCTGGTCGAGTTCCCGCCGGAGGGCGAGGCGGGCGAATTCTCCAACGCGGCGATGAAGGCGGAGATGGGGCTCGACGCGGCGGAGGCCGCCCCCGCCCGCCATCCCGGCATGCACCGCACGCGCAGCGTGGACTACGCCGTCGTCATCTCGGGCGAGATCGACATGCTGCTGGACGACACGGAGGTCCACCTGAAGGCCGGCGACGTGGTGGTGCAGCGCGGCACCAGCCACGCCTGGGCCAACCGCGGCACGGTGCCCTGCCGCATTGCCTTCGTGCTGGTGGACGCGAAGCCGCTCTGAGGCGGGAGAGGGGGGGGGGGTCAGCCGCCCCCGACGAGCCGCAGATGCGCCTTCAGCATCGGCTCGAAATTGGCCGGGTCGCCGCGGCCCATGCCGCATTCAGCGCCGATCCCGGCGATCTCCGTATAGCGCCGCGCGGCTTCCAGCTTGGCGGCGTTGCCCGCGTCGTCGTCGCGGTGGACCGCGCCGAGATAGAGCTGCGTGCCGGCGGGCAGGCGCAGCGCGGCGAGCGGCGCGAAATAGGCGTCGTCGTTGCGTTCCTTCGGGACCGGCATGTGGAAATACCGGATGGGCCGGCGGACGCGCGCGGCGACGCCGTTGGCGATCTCGACCAGGTTTTCCATGTCCTTCGGCCGCACCATATGCGCGTCGCCGGGGCTGCCGTAGCAGAGGTGATAGCCGAGCTCGATCCCGTCCGGCACCATGTCGCCGATGCGCTGCAGGACCGACAGGATCCGTTCCCTGTAGCCCGGCGGCCGGTCGCCGTAATAGCCCTCCCACATCAGCACCTCCTGGCAGACGTCCCACTGATAGGAGATGCGGTCGTGCGGCAGGGCGCCGGCGATGCGCGCGAACTCGGCCTCGAGATGCGCGGTATAGGTCTCGACGAACCGGTCCCAGGCGGCGGGCGACATGAAGTTGTAGGCGATGGCCAGCGGGGTCGCCATGCAGACCTGGTACTTCACGCCTTCGGGGATCGCGCCCTCCGCCTGGAGCCGGTCGAAGGTCGCGAAGTTGCGGATGGCGTCGTCGGCGTATCCGGTATGGAAGGTCACCTTCGACGGATCGACGCCGTCGCGGAAGCGCAGCCGGTTGACCGTGTAGACCACCGTGCCGTCGGCCTGCCTGAAGTCGAACGGCGGCTGGGTCGGATCGACCTCCAGGTCCGGGTGCGCCTTGAGCTGATCGTTGACGAAGCTGATCCAGCGCCGGCGCCGTCCGGTCTCGCCGTCGGGAATGCGCACGATGTGTCCCGCCAGCCTGCCGCCGAGCGTGCGGAAGACGGCCTCGGCGTCGTCCAGCGGCACGCTGCCGACCATGTGGATGATCTGTCCGGGTTCCGTCATGACGCGTTCCTCAGCGGATCTTCAGCACCAGCTTGCCGCGCAGATGTCGGCCCTCGCTGACGCGATGTGCTTCCGCCGCGTCCTTCAGCGGATACACCTTGATCTCGGGCAGGGTCACGGCGCCGGAGTCGAACAGCGCGACGGTGCGTTCCAGATGCGGCCGGTCGCGGCCGACATCGGGGCGCAGGGACTGCACGTCGTCGCGCGGCGAGGGCGGGGGCTTGGACCCGGCGGCGATGGTGGCGAGCCTTCCGCCGGGGCGGAGCACGGCGAAGGAGCGTTCGGTGACCTCGCCGCCGACCGTGTCGAACACCGCGTCGCAGTCGGAGACGATCTCGGCGAAATCCTGCGCGCGATAGTCGATGACGACGTCGGCGCCGAGCCCGCTCACATAGTCCCTGTTGTCGGCGCTGCAGGTGGTGATGACGCGCGCGCCGATATGCTTGGCGAGCTGGATGCCGAACCCGGCGACGCCGCCCGCCCCGCCCTGGATCAGGATGGTCTCGTCCGGTTTCAGCCTCAGCGTGTCCTCGACGGAGACCAGCGCGGTGGTGCCGATCAGCGCCAGTGCGGCGGCCTCGACATGCGACAGGCTGTCCGGCTTCCTCGCGATGATGGCGGCCTTGATCGCGATCTTCTCGCAATAGGTGCCTTCCTGGCCGACATCGCAGATGCCGAACACCGCGTCGCCGGGCTTCAGGTCGGCGACGCCCTCGCCGACGGCGCCGACCACGCCGGAGAAATCGCGTCCGAGGATATAGGGAAATTTCTCGATCGTCGGGTAGTACCCGCCCTTGCGCCGCTTCCAGTCGGCGGCGTTGATGCTGGCGGCGTGGATGTCGACCAGCACCTCGCCCGGCCCGGCCGCCGGGTCCGGCAGTTCGCCGTATGTGAAGACCTCCGGCCCGCCCTGGGCCTCGATATAGGCTGCTTTCATCGCGCGCTCCTCCTGCTGTCCCGTTGCGCGCGACTTTAACGCATTTCGGCGCGCGGGGCGAAGAGGCGCGGCCGCGGCCGCCTCGTCCCTACCCAGCGGCGGCAAAACGGGTTAATCAGGTTCACCGTTCCCCGCGCCAGAAAGGACCGCGCCCGATGAAGCTCGCCATTCCCGACATGGTTTCCAATTCCTACTTCCCGGTCGTCGCCGCCGTCGAGATGGGATTCTTCGCCGAGGAAGGGCTGAAGGTCGAGCACGAGCTGGTCTTTCCCATCGACGCCTCGTTCGAGGCGCTGCGCGACGGGCGCGCCGACCTGGTGGGCGGCTCCACCCATGCGGCGCTGGCGGCGTTTCCGCGATACGAGGGCGCGAAGCTGCTCTGCGCCCAGGCACAGGGGATGTACTGGTTCCTCGTCGTCCGCGCCGATCTCGGCGCCGTGCGTGGGGACCTGTCGGTGCTGAAGGGGCTGAAGATCGGCGCGGCGCCCTGGGTCGATATCGGGCTCCGCCGACTGCTGGACGAGGCCGGAATCGACATGGAGGCCGAAGGGATCACCATCGCGCCGGTGCCGGGGCCGATTCCGCCCGGCGTCTCGTTCGGCGTGTTCGCCGCCCAGCGGCTGGAGGAGGGCCTGATCGACGCCTTCTGGGCCAACGGCATGGCGGCGGAGGTGGCGGTGCGCCGCGGTGCCGGCACGGTGGTGCTGGACGTGCGCCGCGGCGACGGGCCGGAGGCCGCGTTCCGCTTCACCCAGCCCGGGCTGGTCGCCCGCGCCGACTGGGTCGCGCGCGAGCCGGAGGAAGCGGCGGCGGCGGTGCGCGCCATCAACCGCACCCATGCCGCGCTGGCCGAGGACCCGGAGCGTGCGCTGGCGGTCGGAAAGAAGCTGTTCCCGGAATTCGAGGCCACGCTGATCTCCACCCTGGTGGCGCGCGACCTGCCCTATTACCGGACCGAGGTGACGCCGGCATTCATCGACGGGATGAACGGGTTCCTCGCCCGCTGCGGGCTGATCGACGCGCCGATGGCCTATGACGACATCGTCGCCGGCGGCGTCCGCGACCTCTGGACACGCTGAGGAAGGAGCCCGGCCCATGTCGCCCTCGCCCATGCAGTTCGGCGTCATCGTCCGCAGCCAGATCCCGGCGGGGGAGGATCTGCAACTCCATCTCGCCGCCCAGATCGAGCAGGCGCGGGTGGCGGAGCGGCTCGGTTTCGACAGCTTCACCAAGACCAGCCATTACTCGACGCGCCCGCTCCAGGATTTCCAGCAGGTCCCCTTCATGGCGCGGCTGACGGCGGAGACCAGCCGTATCCGGCTGAACGCCGGCATCGTGCTGCTGTCGCTGCACAAGCCGCTGGATATCGCCGAGCAGTTCGCGACCATCGACGTGATGTCGCGCGGCCGGCTGATCTTCTCCGCCGCGCTCGGCTACCGCGAGGTGGAGTTCAAGGCGTTCGGCACCACGCAGAAGGAGCGCGTGCGCCGCTTCGAGGAGAATTTCGAGGCGGTCCGCCGGCTGTGGACCGAGGATGTCGTGAGCATGAGCGCCTCGCATTTCGAGCTGATGGAGGCGTCCTGCTCGGTCATGCCGCACCAGAAGCCGCGCCCGCCGATGTGGATGGGCGCCAACGCCGATCCCGCCATCCGCCGCGCGGCGCGCATCGCCGATGCGTGGTACGTCAACCCGCATAACCGGCTGGACACGATCGAGCGCCAGGTCGAGCTCTACCGCCGCGCGCTGGACGAGCTCGGCCGCCCGTTCCCGGAGGAGTTCCCGCTGCGGCGCGAGATCTTCGTCGCGCCGACGCGCGAGGAGGCCAAGCGCATCTGCGCGCCGTATCTGGCGGAGAAGTACCGCGTCTACGACCAGTGGGGGCAGGGCAACGCCATGCCCGAGGGCGACAACGATCTCAGCCTGGAATTCGACGAGCTGGCCGAGGGCCGCTTCCTGTTCGGCGCGCCCGACGAGGTGGCGGAACAGATCATCGGCTTCCACCGCCGGCTCGGGGCCACCCATATGATCGTCGGCTTCCAGTGGCCGGGCATGCCGCAGAACCAGGTGCTGGAGGCCATGCAGCTCTTCGCCGAGGAGGTCATGCCGAAGGTGCGGCAGGGTCTGTGACGACGGCGGCTTCGCCCGCTGGGTCAGCCATGCTGCCACAACCTGTGGGGCGTTAACCTTCTGTTCATACAAAATTTGTTGACGCGACTCCGGCCCGGCTGCTATCCGGTGGGCCTTGGTGCATGGACGCGGGACCATTTGCGACCTGACGAAAGGCCCGGCGGGGTTTTCCTCGCCGGGCCTTTTTCGTGGCCGGCGCCGGAACGGCCGGATCGTGCGGAGCGCATAATAAAAGAGACGCCAGGTGCGCGGACGCGGGGTCCATGCGAGTGTTCCGAAGAACACGACCTGACGTCTCTCGAATCGCCGGCCGAAACCGGCAATTCAGGGAACCGATCCGCCCGAAGGCCTGGCGGCTCCCCTGGACCGTGCCACCCGAAGGGGCCCGGGCCCGGCGCCGAACACCCGAAGGCTTCTGTCGCCGGCGGTTCCTGATCCGAAAACCCTGAACCGCAAGATCATGATGATCCGCCGACCCGCCGCCAGCAACATCAAATAGCGGCGTGAGGCGCATTTTTTGTGGACGGAATAGGCGACAATCCACAACTCATGCCCAGCTTATCCACAGTGCCGAAAACGGGACGGATTCCCTGTTCCGTTTCAGTGAGTTGAAGGAACGACGCCGGGCGGATCGCGGCTATACTGGCGGCTTGGCAACGGGGAGGCGGGACATGATTGCCGGAAAATTCGCCGCGTTCGCGGTGTCGCTGCGCGACGGCGACCTGCCGGAGGCGGCCGCGCACGGCGCGCGGCGCTGCCTGGTCGACTGGTTCGCCGCCGCGGTGCCGGGCGCGGATGAGCCGCCGGCGCCGATGCTGGCCCGTGCGCTGGCGTCGGAGGGGACGGGCCGGGCGCTGCTGGTGCCGGGCGGTGTGGCGTGCGGCGTGCGCGCGGCGGCGCTGATCAACGGCGCGGCGGCGCATGTGCTGGAATTCGACGACATCTACCGTGAGGCGATCTACCACCCCGGCGCGCCGGTGATCGCCGCCGCGCTGGCTGTGGCCCAGGATCGCGGGCTGGGCGGCGACGCCTTCCTGCGGGCGGTGATCGCCGGCTACGAGGTCTCGACCCGCATCGGCGAGGCGATGCTGCCGAGCCATTACGAATTCTGGCACACCACCGGCACGGCCGGGACGATCGGCGCGGCGGCGGCCGCCGGGGTGCTGTGCGGGCTCGATGCGAAGGGGATGACCCATGCGCTGGCCAACGCGGTCACCTTCGCCGCCGGGCTGCAGCAGGCGTTCCGGGCGGACAGCATGTCCAAGCCGCTGCATGCCGGCCACGCCGCCGAAACCGGGGTGACATGCGCGCTGGCCGCCGAGGCCGGCGTGACCGGCGCGGCGGACGTGATCGAGGGACCGGCCGGGTTCGCCGCCGCCATGTCGCGCGAGGCGATCGACTGGGATGCCGTCGCGGACTCCTGCGGCGCGCACTGGAACATGGCGCGGATGACCCACAAGAACCATTCCTGCTGCGGCCACACCTTCGCCGCGGTGGACGCGGTGCTCGCCCTGCGCGCCGCGCACGGTCTGGCGCCGGTGGACGTCGCCGCGCTGCGCGTCGGCACCTACGGCTTCGCGCTGGAGGTCGCCGGCAACCCCGACCCGAAGACCGCGTTCGAGGCCAGGTTCAGCCTGCAATATGTCTGCGCCGCCGCCCTCGCCACCGGGCGGGTGCGGATGGAGGCGTTCACGCCCGAGCGGCTGGCCGACGCCGAGATTCGCGCGCTGCTCGACCGCGTGTCGATCTCGGTGGACGCGGCGGCGGACGCCGCCGCGCCCGGCCGGCGCAGCGCGGCGGTGGAGATCGACACCACCGACGGGCGCAAGCTTGCCTTCCGCGCCGAGACCCGCAAGGGCGATCCGGAAAACCCGTTGACCGACGCGGAGCTGGAGGACAAGTATTTCGAGCTGACCGAACCCGTGCTCGGCCGCGCCACGGCCGACGCCCTGCTGGCGGAGCTGTGGGGGATCGAACGGGTGGCGGACCTGACCCGGCTCGCGCTGTTTCCGGCGCGCGCCTGACGTCCGGTCCGCCGGCGCGGCCTTCCGGATCAGGCGCTAAACCAGCCGCACCAGCCCGTCGACGGCGGCGACGCCCTGGCCGTCGGGCAGTACGATCAACGGGTTGATCTCGGCCTCGGCGACGGCCTCCGTGGCGGCGAGCTGCGACAGGGCGACGACGGCGCGGGCCAGCGCATCGAGATCGCCTTTCGGCAGGCCGCGCCAGCCGGCGAGCGGGCGCAGCCCCTTCACCTCCGCCGTCATGGCGCGGGCCTGGGCGAGCGTCACCGGCGCGACCCGCACGGCGATGTCGCGGTAGAGCTCGGCCGTCACCCCGCCGGCGGCCAGCGTCACGATGGGGCCGGCGACCGGGTCGAGGCGGTAGCCGACCAGCGCCTCGCCCAGACCGCCCCCGGCCATGCGCTGGACCAGCAGCCCGCGGATCAGGGCCCGGGGCGCGGCCTTGCGCGCGGCGGACAGCACCTGCCGGCAGGCGCGCTTGAGCGCGGCGGCGTCGCGGATATTCAGCGCCACCCCGCCAGCCTCGGTCTTGTGCGCGATGTCCGGCGACAGCACCTTGACGGCGCAGGGAAAGCCGACGGCGCGCGCGGCCTTCTCCGCCTCTTCCGGCCCCGCGATTGCGGCCAGCGGCGGCCGCGCGATCCCCAGCGCGCCGAACAGCGCCTGCGCCCCCTGTTCGTCGGGCGGCACATGGGTCAGGGCGTCCAGCACGGCGCAGGCGAGGGCGGGCAAGGCGGGGCGGTGCCGCGCGGCCGGCGCGGAGCGCCGGATCGACGCCCGCATTGCGTCGGCGCAGGCCTCCGGCGTGCGGAAGGCGGCGATGCCGGCGCGGGCCAGGCGGCGCTGCGACTCCACCGCCTCGGGCACCAGATAGGCGCAGAGCGGCTTTTCCGATGCCTTCCAGGCGAGCAGCGGCTCCACCGCCTGCTGCGGATGGAACTGCGCCGACGAGCCGACCGCCATCACGACGGCGGCGACGTCGCGCTGCGCCATGACCGCGCGCATGACGTCGGTCACGACGTCCGGCCGCGTGCCGGCGATGGTGAGGTCGATCAGCCCGCCCTGTCCGGCGGCGAGTCCGTGCCGCGCCAGCGCCGCGCGCACGCCCGCTCCGGGTCGGGCAGTATCCACCCCCAGCTCGCCCAGCCGGTCGACCACCATCGCGCCGCCGCCGCCGGTGGTCGCCATCACCGCCACCCGGCCGCCGGCGCGGCGCGGCGGGGGGCGGCGCGCGAACAGCGGCGCGGCCTCGATCAGCGCGTCCCAGCTCTCGACCCGGGCGATGCCGAGATCGTCGAGAAAAGCGTCGATCCCCTCGCCGCCGCCGGTCAGCGCGCCGGTATGCGAGGCGGCGAGCGCGCCGCCCGCGGCCGACCGGCCGAGCCGGAAGGCGATCAGCGCCTTGCGCGCCCGGTGCGCTTCGCGCGCCATGGCCGCGAAGCGGTCGCGCTGGCGCAGCGTTTCGACGAACAGCAGGATCGTGTCGGTGCGGGGATCGTCCACCAGCATTTCGCCCAGCTCGCCCATGCCGAGATCGGCCTCGTTGCCGACCGAGACGAGGCGGGAAAAGCCCAGCCCCCGCGCCTGGCCGCGGGCGAGGATGGCGCCGATCAGGCTGCCGCTGTGGGACAGCACGCCGATGCGGCCGCGCTCCAGCTTCGGCATGGCGAGGACCGCGTTGACGCTGAGCGCGAGCCGCGCATGCGTGTCGATGGTGCCGATGCTGTTGGGCCCGATCAGGCGCATGCCGGACGCGCGCGCCGTCTCCACCATGCGTGTCTGCAGCCGCGCGCCCGCCGCGCCGGCATCCGCGAACCCGCCGGACAGGATCGAGGCGCAGCGCACCCCGGCCGCCGCGCAGCCCGCCGCCGCCTTCCGCGCCGCCTCGCCGGCGAGCAGGATATAGGCGTGATCGACCGGGCCCGGCGCGGCCGCGATGTCGGGCCAGCAGCGCAATCCGCCGATGCGCGCCCGGCGCGGGTTGACGGGCAGGATCTCGCCCTTGAACCCGTGCCGCTGCAGATAGGGCAGGATGCGCCCCGCCGCGCGCGTCCGGTCCGACGACACGCCGATCAGCGCGATGCGCTTCGGACGGAAGATCGCGTCCGCGAGGGGGCGCGGCCGGGCCATCGGCTCAGCCCGCGGATTTCGGCGGGCGCTGGGGGAAGCGGCGGTCGAAGACGATCTCGGCCAGCCGGTTCTTCATCATCTCGGTCGAGCCGCCGGCGATCTGCCAGCCGCGCGTCCGGCGCACGCAGTATTCGGCCAGCGCCTCCTGCGAGAACCCGGTGCCGCCCATCACCTGCATCGCCTCGTTGGCGGCGAAGAACCCGGCCTCATTGCAGGCGAGCTTGGCCATGGTCGTGTCCTCCGCCGAGGGCAGGCCGCGGTCGGCGCGGGCGGCGGCGCGGTAGAGCAGCAGCCGGGCGGCCTCCAGCTTGACCTTCATCTCGGCGAATTTCCATTGCAGCCCCTGGAACTCGCAGAGCGGGCGGCCGAACTGCCGCCGGGTCAGCGCGTGCTCGCGGGCGAGGTTGAAGGCGTATTGCCCGACGGCGAGCGAGCGCGCGGTGTTGCCGATGCGCTCGGCGTTGAACCCGGCGATCTGCTTCTTGAAGCCGCCGGGGCCGAGCAGCACGTTTTCCGGCGGGACATAGACATCGTCGAAATAGAGCGCGCACCATTCCTCGCCGTTGAGGTAGCCGGACCGCTCGCCGAAGCTGAACCCCCCCATGCCGCGCTCCAGGATCACCGAGCCGATGCCGTCGAGCCCCGGCCCGTAGCGCAGGTAGACCAGGAACACGTCCGCCTCCGCCGAGTGGCTGGTGAACACCTTGCCGCCGTTGACGCGGAACCCGTCCCCGTCCGGCGCGGCGCTGGTCTTCAGGTCGGTGACGGCGGAGCCGGCCTCGGATTCGGTCATGCCGAGCCCGATCACCGCCTCGCCGGCCAGCAGCCGCTTCAGGTAGCGCTCCTTCTGGTCCGGCGTCGCATATTCCGAAAAGGTGCGGATGGGGCCGAAATTGCCCGCCTGCACCACGTCGGCGCTGCGCGGGCAGACCAGCGCGACCTGCTCGATGGCGATCACCGCATCCATCAGCGTGCCACCCTGGCCGCCGTCCTCTTCCGGAATGGTGATCCCCATCAGTCCGGTCCTGGCGAACAGCTTCGCCACGTCGAACGGGAAGCTGGGGGAATGGGCGCGCTTCAGCGCCCCCTCCGCCAGCTCGCGCTCCGCGAGCTTGCGGACCTGATCCTGGAAGAGCGTCTGCTCATCGGTTGGCTCGAAATCCATCGCTCCCCCCTTGTTGGCTGCCGCGATCCTTGCGCGGATGGGAACGGCTGGCAAGGTGCGCAGTGCCGGGAAGATGCAGCGGACCGTTGACAGAACACGAGATTTACGGAATACAGGATATATCTTGTATATCGTAAATCAGAGCTGATGAGATTATCGGGGAAAGTCGCCATTGTGACGGGCGGCGCACAGGGAATCGGCGCAGCCTACGCCAGGGCGCTGGCGCTCGAAGGGGCCTGCGTGACCGTCGCGGACATTCTCGATCCGCATGAGGTCGTAATGGAAATTTCCGCGGCTGGCGGGCGCGCGATCGGGCTCCAGATAGATGTGTCCTCCGAAAACGATTGCCGACGGATGGTGGCGGAAACGGTCGAGGCATTCGGACGGCTCGACGTGCTCGTCAACAACGCAGCGATTTTCGCCTCGCTGGAGCGCAAGCCGTTCACGGAAATCGCCGCTGAGGAATGGGACCGGGTGATGGCCGTCAATATCCGCGGTCCGTTCCTGTGTGCGCAGGCCGCCGTGCCTGTCATGCGGGCTCAGAAATCCGGCAAGATCATCAACGTGTCCTCGGGGACCGTGTTCTCCGGCACACCGGGCATGCTGCACTACGTGTCGTCGAAGGGGGCGCAGATTGCGTTCACCCGGGCCCTGGCCCGGGAGGTCGGTGACGACGGCATCTGCGTAAACGCCATTGCCCCGGGGCTGACGATGAGCGAGGGGCTTCTTGCCCAGAAGGACTCGCTTTCATACACGCAGACCGCGCTGGGGGCTCGCGCCCTGAAACGCGAACAGGTTCCCGCCGATCTGATTGGGGCGCTGCTCTATCTCGCCTCGTCCGACAGCGATTTCGTGATAGGGCAGACGCTCGTCGTCGATGGCGGGTACGTGATGCATTGAGAGGTGCCGTGCGAGTGCGACGGGCACGAAGATGGGAGAGAGCACTATGTTCCTGAAGAATTGCTGGTACGCAGCGACATGGTCCAGGGATCTCGGCGCGAAGCCGATGGCGCGCCGGTTGCTCGGCGAGCCGGTAGTGCTCTACCGGCAGGAAAACGGCCAGCCGGCGGCTCTGGAGGATAAGTGCTGCCATCGGGCCGCCCCGCTTTCGAAAGGGCAGTGCATCGGCGACTATCTCGAATGCGGCTATCACGGCCTGCAGTTCGACGCCTCCGGCACCTGCGTCCGCGTTCCCGTGCAGACCCGGGTTCCACCCGGCGCCAAGGTGCGCAGCTATCCCGTCCGCGAACGGTGGAGCGTGATCTGGATCTGGATGGGCGATCCCGGAAGGGCCGACGACGCTGCCATTCCGGAGCTTTCGTGGCTCGACGATCCGGGCTGGGTATCGGCGCCGGGCTACTTCCACCTGAAAGGCAACTATCTGCTGATCGTCGACAACCTGCTCGATCTCACCCACGTCACCTATGTCCACAAGAACACCATCGCCGGCGACCCCGCCGAAGGCGCCGTGCCCGTCAAGACCGAACGGCTGAACGACGGTGTCCGTGTGGGACGCTGGATGATCGATTTCGTGCCGCCGCCCCTGTTCAGGAAGGCGGGCGGGTTTGCCGGCAACGTGGACCGGTGGCAGCACGTTACCTGGTTGCCGCCGTCCAATGTCTATCTAGACGTGGGGTGTGCAACGACAGGGACCGGGGCACCGGAGGGCGATCGCAGCCAGGGCATCTCCATCTGGTCATCGCACCTGATCACACCCGAAACCGAAACCACCACCCATTATCACTGGTGCTTCTCCCGCGACTTCCGCCTTGAGGACGAGGCCATGACGCGTCTTCTCTTCGAGGGCGCACGCGACACGTTCCTGGAGGATCTCGAAATGATCGAGGCGCAGCAGGATCGCCTGGGCGGGGTCACGCTCGACGGGCTTGTGGACATCAATTCGGACAACGCGCAGATTCAGGCTCGCCGGATGCTGGATGAAATGATCGCGGCCGAGACGGCCTCCTGAGATTTCGGGCGGGACGAGGGCAATGGAAGGGGATAAGCGAAAGCCGCGCTCCGGCGTCCAGTCCGTCGAGCAGGGCGCCAGGATTCTCACCGCTTTCGCATCGGTACGAGGCCCGGTTTCGCTGACGGAGCTTTCTCGCGCCGTCGGCATGCCGCCCGGCAAGGTGCATCGCTACCTTGTCAGCCTCGGCCGTTCGGGGCTCGTCGAGCAGCAGCCCGTGACAGGCAAGTACGAGCTCGGGCCGCTGAGCCTCCGTATCGGGCTTTCGGCCATTGGTGCGCTCGATCCGATCCGCTATGCGAGCGAAGCGTTGCCCCGGCTGCGCGACGTGATCGGCCATACGATCCTTCTGACGATCTGGGGCGATCGCGGGCCCACGGTGATCCGGCTCGAGGAGAGCGGCGACAGCATCACGATGAACATGCGCGTCGGCTCGGTGCTGTCGGTGCTGACGACGGCCATCGGCCGCGTTTTTCTGACCTATCTTCCTCGCAGCACCACGCAGAAACTGATAGACGAGGAGCGGGATCGGAAAGACGGAGCACACTCGCGCGGAAGAATTCCCGGCCTCGATCCCGATTCGATTTCTGCCGAGGTTCGCCGGCACGGGCTGGCGGCCATCGACAGCGCCATGCTTCCGAACGTGGTGGCTGTTGCCGCGCCGGTGTTCGACTACCAGCGTGCCCTCGTCGCCGTGGTGGGCACGACGGGGCTCAAGCCTCTGCTCGACACGCGGCCGGACGGTCCGGTGGCTCGGGCGCTTCTCGACACGACGGCGAGCATATCGGGCAGGCTGGGCTTCGACGCCGGCGCCGTGCCGGCACCGGGTTGAACGGGGCGAATCCCGGTCCCTTCACATCCGCGGCAGCCGAGGGACCAGCGCGCCGTGACAGGGATGGCGTCCCCTCGCTTCACCGGGGCGGGGCGGCCGGGCCGTCCGGCGTGGCCAAACAGAACTGTGTAATAGATTGTATATTACGATACAAAATGTAACATATTATGTAATAATTATCGATATAACCTTTATATGATAGAGAAAGGTTTCGTTTTTACCTTTAGTTAACCAACGTTTACTTATAAGGCGACAAAATGGACGGGCGTTCCGTGTCGGAACCGCCCAGGGACTCGCGGTAAAGAGAATGAAGATCGTCCTTGCCGTCGTCGGTGCCGCGGCCTGCAGCGCCGGTCTACTCGCCTTCACAGCCGAAAGCGTGAAGCATCGGGTCGTATCGCTCGACGCCGTGCCCTTCGTCCAGACGTCGCTGTTCGCGCCCGGCAAGTCGGTCGGTCTCGGAGCCGTCGTGTCCGAGACGGGGCAGGTGATCACCAGCTATCACCTGGTCCGGGCATGCGGGGCCATCCGCGTCGCGCGGAACGGCGGCACCGTCGCCGGCGCGGAAACCGTGGCGTTCGACGCCCTGAACGATCTCGCTTTGCTGAAAACCGGCCTTGTCGGGGCCGAGCCGGCGCCGTTCCGGGCCGGCGCGCCCGGCCCGGGCCGGGAAACGGTCTACTTCGCCGGCATGCAGGGCCGGTCCGGCGCCTTGCCGGCCCGGCTCCCCTTGTACCGGGCGCGTGTCGCGGCGCTCTACGGGCCGAGCCGGGATGTGAGGATGTTCACGTTCATCAGCGGATGGTCGTCGGAGGACCCGACCGTGCAGCCGGGCGACAGCGGCGGCCCGGTATTCGACGGGGCGGGCAATGTGCTCGGCATCGTCGCCGGACAGCCGGACATTTCCGTTCCGGCGACGGACAGCGTGCTCCGGCGAACAGCCTTCGCCCTGAACGCGGGTCTCGTCACGCTTTTCCTTGCCGCGCATGACGTCAGAACCGTCGCGGAGTCGACGGAGTCCCGGAGCGAAATCCCGCTCGCGGACCGGGCCGCGCGATCCACCGTGCGCATCTGGTGCGCGCGGCAGGAACAGGGCGCCCGCCCCGCGTCCTGATCCCTTCCGCGCAAAGCCATCGCATTTGAAGACCCCTCTTTCGGTTGTCACCCATGTGATTGCCTTGCCTCCTACGGTTCCGCTGCCGGGCCCGCCTTTGACCCCGTCGCGGCATTCGGCTAACACCGTGGGAGCGCGATCCACGGGGGAGGACCCGCATGCTCGACTGGCTCAGCCGCAATCTTCGCCTGCTCGGCGTTCTCGCCATCCTGATCTGCCTCGTTACCTGGGCGGTCGACCTTGCCGGGCTCGTCTATGCCTGTCCCTACTGCCAGGTGCAGCGGACGGCGATCGGGACGGCGGGGGTGGCGATGCTGCTGCCGGATCCGAGGATGTGGTGGGTGCGCTACGGCGTGGCTGTCGTCTGCTTTCTCGGCGCGCATGTGGCGTCTGCGCAGCTTTTTCTCGTCTACAGGAACCTCACCTCGGGCCAGGTCTCGAACCCGGTGAACCTTGTGCTGGCGACCGGGGCGCTGTTTATTCTGGTGGGGCAGGCGATGCTGCTGTTCACCCCGAAACCGGAGGAAGCGACCCATGGCTGAAACCGCGATCTTCGTGCCGGGCGGCTACCGCTACGTGCGCGGGCCGTTCCAGTATTCCGGCGGGGCGGCGGCGGAGCCGGGCTTCGCGGTGGAGCGCGTGCGCTTCGCCCGGCCCGTGCCGCTGGTCGAGGGCTTCGCGGCCATCGAGGCGCATCTGGGCGGGCTGGGCCGGCCGCTGACCGCGTTCTGCGCCTGCGAGCTGCGTTCGCCCGCGCCGTTCACCGAGGCGGGGTTCGTCGCCTTCAACCGTATTTACGTCGGCACGCTGGAGCGCTGGGGCATCTTCCGCGACGACGAGAACCCGGTCGCGCGCTCCAATGTCTGCCCGGAGATCGACCCGCCGGGCGAACCCTCCTTCCACGCCTTCAGCTACACCGTGCCGGCGCGGGCGGGCGCGGCGAGAGGCTTCGTCGTCGCCGGATCGGGCGAGGCGCCGGAGGGCAAGGGCTCTTACGAGGAGCGCATCATCCGCCGTGGCGACACCTCCCCGGAGGCGATGCGCGAGAAGGCGCGCTACGTGCTCGGCGCGATGGAGGCGCGGATGGCGGCGCTGGGCGCGGGCTGGGCCGATACCACGGCGGCGCAGGTCTATACCGTCCACGACTTCCACCCGCTGCTGGCCGACGAGATCGTCCGCCGGGGCGCGGCGAGGCACGGTATCACCTGGCATTTCGCCCGCCCGCCGGTGACCGGGCTGGATTTCGAGATGGACGTGCGCGGCGTGGCGTCGGAGCGGGTGATCGCCGCCTGATCCCGGCACCGTATCCACGCCCTTGCCAAGTCGCGGCCCGGGTATCAAATTACCGCCATCCCGGCCGCTTCCGGCCGCCTTCCACGCGGAACGCCGATGACCGCAGCAGCGCAGAGCGCCGTCCGTCCGAGCACGCAGACCGTGGCGGTGCTGACCGGCGCCAGCGTCATGCTGACCATGAGCATGGGGATGCGCCAGAGCTTCGGCCTGTTCGTCGCGCCCACGACGCAGGATCTGGGCATCGCGGTGGCGGATTTCACCCTGGCGCTGGCGGTGCAGAACTTCGTCTGGGGGCTGACCCAGCCCTTCATCGGCGCGCTGGCGGACCGGTACGGTTGCCGGGTGGTTTCGGTTCTCGGCTCGCTGCTGTTCGCCGCCGGGCTGGTGGTGACGATGGCGGCGACCGGGCCGATCGGGCTGATGATCGGGCTCGGCGTGCTGATCGGGCTCGCCATGGCCTGCACCGCGCTCTCGCTCGCGCTGGCGGCCAGCGCCCGGGCGGTCTCGGCGGCGAAGCGCAGCGTCGTGCTCGGCGGCGTGTCGGCGGCGGGCTCCATCGGCACGTTCATCGCCGCGCCGCTGGCGCAGTCGCTGATCGAGAGCCATGGCTGGCAGATGGCGCTGGTCGGCTTCCTCGGGCTGTGCGCGGTGATGCTGCCGGCCGCCTTCTTCGCCGGCGCCGGCGACAAGACCGCCCCGCCCCGCGCGCCCGGCATCGTCGACGTGGACGAGGGGCTGACGCTGAAGGGCGTGCTGGCCGAGGCGGCGGCGCATCGCGGCTACGTGGTCATGGCCGTCGCGTTCTTCGTCTGCGGGCTGCAGCTCGTGTTCCTGACCACGCATCTGCCGGCCTATCTCGCCCTCTGCGGCCAGTCGCCGGCGCTGGGGGCGCAGGCGCTGGGCGTGATCGGTGCGTTCAACGCGCTCGGCTGCTACCTGCTCGGCTGGCTGGGCGGCAAGTTTCCCAAGCATGTGCTGCTCGGCTGGGTCTATATCCTGCGGTCCTGCTTCATCGTCGCCTATTTCATGCTGCCGGCGACGCCGGCCTCGACGCTGATCTTCGCCGCGGTGATGGGGCTGCTCTGGCTCGGCGTCGCACCGCTGGTCAACGGGCTGATCGTGCAGATCTTCGGCCTGCGCTATGTCGCCACCCTCTCGGGCATCGCCTTCTTCAGCCACCAGGCCGGCTCGTTCCTCGGCGCCTGGGGCGGCGGGCTGCTCTTCGACATGCTGGGCTCCTACGACCTCGCCTGGCAGATCGGCGTCGCCATCGGCATGACGGCGGGCATCTTCCAGGTCTTCATGGACGACCGGCCGACCGCCCGCGTCGCGGCGGCGCAGGCGTAACGCCGCGGGCGCGCTTGCACGCCGGCTCGCTCCGCGTATCTACTGGCTTCTCCCGCTTCCCCGCCGCAAGGTCCGCCATGCCCGCCTTCTTCAGCTCCGGCCACGTCCTGCCGATTACCCTGCTGGTCTGCTCCAATGTGTTCATGACGGTGGCCTGGTACGGCCACCTGAAATTCAAGCTCGCCCCGCTCTGGGCGGTGGTGTTCATCAGCTGGGGGATCGCGCTGGCGGAATACTGGCTGGCGGTGCCGGCCAACCGCCTCGGCCACGCCGTCTATTCCGCCGCCGAGCTGAAGACGATACAGGAGGTCATCACCCTCTGCGTCTTCGCCGGCTTTTCGGTGCTGTACCTGAAGGAACAGTTCACCTTCAACCACGCCGTCGGCTTCGCTCTGATCGCGGCGGGGGCGTGGTTCGTCTTCTCGGGCCCGTGGAAGGGGTAGGGGGCCGACTCCCTTTCCCTCGCGGGCCAGCCATGCGATAACCCCCGGCGGAGTTGAGAACGGTTCCAGACTGGGCCGGCAGGGCGAAGGAGAACGGCGATTTCGGGCGAGGCGAGGGGGCGCGTCCACCGGCACGACTTCCAGGTCATGTGGGGCGATTGCGACGCGGCGGGGATCGTGTTCTATCCCAACTACTACCGCTGGATGGACGACGCGTCGTTCCTGCTGTTCTCCTCGGTCGGGCTGGGCTGGAACGAGCTGAGGGCGAGATACGGCACGCCGGGCGCGCCGCTGGTCAGTTCCCACGCCGATTACCGCGCGCCGAGCAGGTTCGCCGACCGGCTGACGGTGGAGAGCCGCGTTTCCGAATGGGGGCGCAGCTCGTTCACCGTCGCGCACCGCTTCACGCGGGGCGACGTGCTGGTGGCCGAGGGGTGGGAGAAGCGCGTCTGGGTGACGTTCGACGCCGACGACCCGGCGAAGATCGCCCCGGCGCCCATTCCGGACGAGGTCAGGGCCGCCTTCGCGGTGGACTGACCGGGCCGGAACGCCGATATAGAGGATATGGAACAGCGGATAAGGAGACCGGAATGAGCGGTGGACTGATTGCCAGCGTCGTGGCGTGCCATTCCCCCCGCATGGGGGTGCCGGAGAGCGCGCCGGCGTTCCTGCACGACATCATGGCCGGTGAGCGTGAGATGGGGCGCGACCTGCGGGCGCTGAAGCCCGACCTGTTCATCGTCGCCTCGGCGCACTGGGTCAGCACCTTCAACTGGTACGTCACCGCGCACGAGACGCATGAGGGCATGTGCGTCGCCGAGGAGGCGCCGGACCTGATCCCCGGCGTGCCGTACAGGCGCAAGGGCGACCCGGAATTCGCCCGCGCCTTCGCCAAGGGGCTGACCGGGAAGGACATTCCCTGCGGGCTGAACGAGACGCCGAACTACGACTGGGATTACGGCTCGCTGGTGCCGCTGATGTATCTCGACCCGGACTCGGAAGTGCCGGTGGTGACGCTGACCACCGTGATCTGCGCCGAGATCCCGGAATGCATCGAGGTCGGCCGCACCGCCCACCGGATCGCCGAGCAGCTCGGGCGCCGGGCGGTGTTCGTCTCGTCCTGCGCGCTGACCCACCTGGTCAAGCGCGGGCCCGAGGGCTGGCCGACGGCGGAGCACATGGAGCTGGACAGAAAGCTGATCGCGATGATGTGCGCCGGCGACGCCAAGGGGCTGGTCGACTGGGTGCCGGACTATTCGAAGGCGGCGGTCGCCGAGATGGGCGGGCGCACCATCAGCACCATGATCGGCGCCGTCGACGCGATGGCCGCGCAGGGCCCCGTGGAAGGCCGCCAGTACGGCCCCTACGCCCAGAGCTCCGCCAGCGGCAACGCCAATGTCTGCGTCGTGCCGAAGGCGGCGTAGGGCCCTCCGCTGTCGCCCCGGGCTCGACCCGGGGCCCAGTCGGCGCCTGCTGCGGTCGAGTATGCTGGACCCCGGCTC
Source organism: Alphaproteobacteria bacterium (assembly GCA_009377375.1). GTDB lineage: Bacteria > Pseudomonadota > Alphaproteobacteria > MPNO01 > UBA2964 > WHUE01. The sequence goes on from WHUE01000036.1 coordinate 28,445, forward strand.
AAGGCCGGGGTGACAATCGAGAACGCGCCAGGGGCGCAACGAATTCAGGATCGGGAGACGGTTATGGAAGGCTCAGGCAGGATCATGCAGGGCGCGGTGATGAACTTCATCGACGGCGCCTACACGCCAGGGACGTCGGGCAAGACGTTCAGGAACATCAGCCCGGTGGACGGCAGCCTGGTCTCCGAGGTGCACGAGGCCGGCGAGGCCGATGTCGACGCGGCGGTCAGGGCCGCGGCGGCGGCGATGGACGGCGACTGGGGCAGGATGCCGGTGGCGGAGCGGGTGAAGATGGTGGCCGCCATCGCCGACGGGATCACGAAGCATTTCGACGATTTCCTCGAGGCCGAGGTGGCGGATACCGGCAAGCCGGTCAGCCTCGCCTCGCATCTCGACATCCCGCGCGGCGCGGCGAATTTCCAGATCTTCGCCGACACGGTGAAACAGCATCATGACGAGGCCTACCGCATGCCGACGCCGGACGGCACCGGCGCGCTGAACTACACCGTCACCAAGCCCAAGGGCGTGATCGGGGTGATCTGCCCGTGGAACCTGCCGCTGCTGCTGATGACGTGGAAGGTTGGCCCGGCGATGGCCTGCGGCAACGCCGTGGTGGTCAAGCCATCGGAGGAAACGCCGACGACCGCGGCCATGCTCGGCCAGGTGATGAACGAGGTCGGCGTGCCGGCCGGCGCCTATAACGTGATCCAGGGTTTCGGCCCCGGCTCGGCGGGCGAGTTCCTGACCCAGCACCCGGGGGTGGACGCCATCACCTTCACCGGCGAGACGGCGACGGGCGAGGCGATCATGCGCAACGCGGCCAAGGGCGTGCGCGGCGTCTCGTTCGAGCTCGGCGGCAAGAATCCCGCCATCGTCTTCGCCGATTGCGACATGGACAAGGCGATCGAGGGCACGGCACGCTCCGTCTTCGCCAATTGCGGCCAGGTCTGCCTCGGCACCGAGCGCGTCTATGTGCAGCGCCCGGTCTTCGACGAGTTCGTGACGAAGCTGAAGGCGGCCGCCGAAGGGCTGAAATGCGGCGCGCCGGGCGACAAGGACACCAATCTCGGCCCGCTCATCAGCGTCGAGCACCGCAACAAGGTGCTCGGCTACTACGAGAAGGCCAGGGAAGCGGGCGCCACGGTCGTGACCGGCGGCGGCGTGCCCGACATGGGCAACGCGCTGGCCGGCGGCGCCTGGGTGCAGCCGACCATCTGGACCGGGCTGGGCGAGGACGCGGCGGTGGTGCGCGAGGAGATCTTCGGCCCCTGCTGCCACATCGCCCCGTTCGACGACGAGGACGAGGTCATCCGCCTCGCCAACGACACGCCGTACGGGCTGGCCTGCTCGATCTGGACCGAGAACCTGTCGCGCGCCCATCGCGTCGCGCCGCAGGTGGAGGTCGGCATCTGCTGGGTCAATTCCTGGTTCCTGCGCGACCTGCGCACCCCGTTCGGCGGCTCCAAGCAGTCCGGCATCGGGCGCGAGGGCGGCTTCTATTCGCTGGAGTTCTACACCGAGACCAGCAACGTCTGCGTCAAGCTGTAGGGTCTACCCCTGCCGGAGCGTGAAGACCTCGTCGCTCTGGTGGCGCGGGATCACGATCTTGATGAAGTGAGTGGCGTTGCGCTTCAGCCAGCGCCGCGCCTCGTCCTCGGCGTGGATCACGGCGTTGCCGGCGGCGCCTTTCGCGGTGCTGGCGAAGTAGCGCACGTGCGGGCCGGGCGGATTGGCCGAGATGCTGAGGCGGAGGACGCGCGACCGCCTGTTGCCGATGCTGGGATAGAATGTCTCCATCAGGTCGGTCCGGTCGATATAGAGGCAGCGGCGCGACGGCGCGCCCCGGTTGGTATGCACGTGCTCCAGGATCTCGCTGTGGAACAGCGTGGCGTCCTCCTCCGACTCGTTGTCGACGGCGAAGAACTCCAGGAAGTAGTCGTCGACCGGGACGCCGAAATCGTCCACCACGCAGGCGACGATCTGCAGGTACTGGTGAAAGTAATCCGGATCCACGTCGTCGTCGCCGAAGCGGCGTTCGCGCTCGCCCTCGTCGTCGGTCAGCGCGCGCGTGTCCTCGTTCAGCGCCAGCCAGTCCTCCGCGATCCGCGCGTACTCGTCCTCGCCTTCGCAGGCCAGCGCCCGCAGGATCAGCGCCGACAGCGCCCAGTCGGGGTGCGGCGGCGCGTATTCGACGTCGGGGTGGTCGGGGTTGTAGATCGACGAATGCGAACGGTCCGGCAGCACGGCGAGCGGGAACTTCATGGCGCCGTGGCGCTGCTTCCAGTGCGTGACGACGGGCCGGGCCTCGCTGGCGGCGAAATCGATGGTCATGCCGCAGGCGTTGAGGTTGGCCGCCGGCACCCGGACCGTGCCGTCCCCGCCGTCCTCGTTCACCACCCTCATGAAAAAATCCGGAAAGGGGTGGGTGCCGGCGATGACGAACGGCATCACGCGGTCCGGGCCGTAGGGGCAGGTGGCGCCGTCGGCGGGCGCGAACAGGTCGCGCCATGCCAGGTCGTGCTGGAACGGCGAGGCGAGCTCCAGCGCGTTCAGCGTCTCCTCGCCGGTTTCGAACCAGTTGTCGAATCCCTTGACGATCCGGCCGATGAAGCTGCGCCCCTTGTGCGCCAGCACCGAGCCGAAATTCGCCGGGGCCAGCATGACGAGCCGTTTCATCGGGCAGTTGCCGTCGGGGTAGAAGGCGGACACCCATTGCCGGGCGACGAGCCCGCCCGTGCTGTGAACGATCATGTCGAAGGAGCGGGACAGCCGTCCGTCGGCCATGCGGTTCCGGATCACGGCGTCCATCCGCCTGGCCACGTCCTCGATGCGCACGTCGTCCTCGCGCGACGGATAGTCGCCGAGCCAGACGGGCACGGCATCGAAACCGTTCGCCTTCAGGAACGCCGCCAGCGGCTCGAACGACTCCGACGTGTCGCTCCACCCGTGGACGATGACGATCTGCCGCGCTGCCATACCCTGCCCCCGTCGCCGCATGAGCGGTCAACGACTCCGCCCAATTCCTGTACAATAGAATCCGGACGATGCGCGGCAAAGGCGGATCGAGTCGTCAGGAAATAGGGGGAGAGCCGGGGGCGTCATGAAGAAACCGATCCACCAGCCGGTAAAGGCCTATTACAGCCGCCGTTTCATCGACAGCCCGGACGCCCGGCCGGTGCGGCTGCTGTCGGAATATCTGGAACCGCTGGAGCGGTTCGAGGATATGGACATCCGGGACACGATCCTGATCTTCGGCTCGGCGCGCCCCATCGCCCTCGACGCGGCGGAGACCGTGCTCGAGGAGGCGAACAGGACCGGCGAGGGGCTGGAGGCGGCGAAGCGCAACGTGCGCCTGGCGCGGTTCTACGAGGATGCGCGCAGCCTGTCCTTTCGCCTGACCGAATGGTCCAAGGGGCTGAAGGCGGGCGGGCGGCGCTTCGTCATCTGCACCGGCGGCGGGCCGGGCATCATGGAGGCGGCGAATCGCGGGGCCTCGGAAGCGCGGGGCCGCAATATCGGACTCGGCATCTCGCTGCCGCACGAGCAGTCCACCAACCCCTATATCACCCGCCGGCTGGCCTTCGAGTTCCACTACTTCTTCATGCGCAAGTTCTGGTTCCTGTACCTGGCGAAGGCGGTGGTGATCATGCCCGGCGGGTTCGGCACCATGGACGAGTTGTTCGAGAGCCTGACGCTGGTGCAGACGGGCAAGATCCACAAGCGGCTGCCCATCGTGCTCTATGGCAAGGAGTTCTGGGACAAGGTGCTGAACCTCGAGGCGCTGGTCGAGTACGGCACGATCTCGCCGGAGGACATGGATCTGTTCCACGTCTCGGACAGCGTGGACGACGCCTTCGACTACATCACCGCCGAGCTGACCGAACACGCCGTCGACCGCCCGGGATTCGGGCTTTAGACCGGCGGGTCAGAACGAAAATGCGGCCTGCAGGCCGTAGCGCAGGTCCACGCGCTGCAGCCCGGCGTCCCCGGCGTTCGGGTCGGCGCCCTTCACCCCGACCATCAGGGCGAACCGCCCGCTGTCGGCTTCCAGCCCGTCGAACACCAGGGCGCTGAAATCGGCCGCCGCGACGGCCTCCCAGCCGGAATTGGCGTTGAGCTCCCCGGTGTCGACCCACATGACTTCGTTGCGGTTGACGCCGAACGTGGCGGACAGGGCGGGGCCTTGGGGCAGGATCGTCGTCAGCGCGGCGTTGAGCGCCTGGCGTGCCGCATGGCTGCGGTTGCCGGTTTCCAGCCCCTCGTTCTCGCCGAGCGTGACCGCGAGGCTGGCGGTCCAGCCGTCGGGGGTGAAGGACTGGGTCAGCGTCAGCGCGCGATCCACGCTGTCCGCCGTCTCGAACCCCGGCTGGCGGGAGTCGAGCCCGGTGCGGGCCAGCGTCAGGACCGTCAGCGCGTCCCGCCAGCGCCAGTCCAGGCTCAGCGCGTCATGGGTGCGCTTCCGGTCGGTCACGTCGGCGAAGCTGCCGAGACTGTCCTCCGGCAGGCCGCGCACCGTGCCGGCCTGATGGCGGACCGTCAGCGTACTGGGCAGCAGGGCGCCGATGGACGGCGCCTCGCCGGGGCGGAAAGCCGGACGGTAGCGGTCGAGCGACAGCGACAGCGCGGCCGTCGTCGTGCTGTCGCGCAGCGTGAGCGCCCCGGGTGCGGGATCGAGGTTGTTCCGGAAGGATATCTGGCCGAGTTCCAGCGTGAGAATGTCCCAACCGAAACGGAGCCCGCCGCCCTGCGTTTCACGGTCGGCCGGCGCGTCGCCCTGTGGCGCGAAATAGTCCGGTTCGGCCCTGCTCCACATGCCGTAGCCGGCGAGCACCGCATCGCCGGTGCGCAGCAGATCGACGTCCAGCCTGTGCCGCTGCGCCCGCCCGTGCTGCGCGCGCGCGTAATACTGCGTCTCGTCCAGCCGAACGGTGGTCTCCCGGGCGATTTCGTCCTGCTGGGACCAGGCGAGCTCGTTGGCGAGACGGACCCGGCCGTCCCACAGCCCGAGCGTCGCACCGCCGCCATAGGCGCGGTTCCGGGTGCCGGAAACCCATCGCGCGGTGTCGGGATCGAGGCTGCGGTCGCCGGATTCCAGCAGCGAGGCGGTCATGCCGAGATCGAGAGGCCCCTGCCTTGCCGGCTGCGATCGCAGGATGACGGCGCGACGGTCGCTCCACGCCGCCCTGGGATCCGCCGCCATGCCGGCGTTTCCCGCCATGAGCTCCCGCGTCTCCGCGACCGACAGGTCGAGCCCGCCGCCGAACATCGTGCCTTCCGTCAGCGTGCCGCTGGCGGTATAGCCGGCGACGTTGACCAGCCTGATGCCGGCCGGCACGGCGACGGAGCCGGTCCGCGTGTTCGTGAGCGTCGGCGTCTCGCCGACGATCAGGCTGTTTTTCTCCAGCGCCGGCGTGGCGGCGGCGCCGTGGGTGAGGGCGAGGAGGAGCGCCGCGGCGGCGCACGAACGCACCGTCGCCTCGCGCCGGATGTTGCCGCGCGGAGGCGCGCGGTGCGGCGGGCTGGTCATATTTCGTCCCCCACTCAGGCCGGTCCGGCATGGTCGCCGAATCAGGCTAACCAGTTCTACCCTGAAACTGCCTCGATATGGTTAAAATTATGTTAGCAAATAGGGATTGGCGGCTTTCTTCGAGTCGTTTCCGAAGCGCCGGCGAGGGCGCGCGGAAATGCCGCCCGCCGCGCCGCGGCATCGCGCAGAGCGGCCGGATGGTCTATAGTGCGGCCCGGAACCCGGAGTGAATTTGGCAAAGACGGCGCCATGGACGACATAGCGAATCGCGAGCCTTTCATCGTCGACGAGCCGGAGACCATGACCTTCCGGCTGAACCGCCGCACCCTTGCCGACCCGGCCGTGCTGGAGCGCGAGCGGACGGCGGTCTTCGACCGCTGCTGGATCTATGCGGGGCATGAATCCGAAGTGCCGGAGCCGGGCGACTTCCGCACCCGCAAGGTGGCGGGCCGACCGGTGATCTTCACCCGCAATTCCAAAGGCGAGGTGAAGCTGTTCCTCAACACCTGCCGCCACCGGGGCGCGATGGTCTGTCGCGAGGCGGCGGGCAACGCCCGGGGGTTCTATTGCTTCTATCACGGCTGGACCTACGACCGGGACGGCGCGCTGGTCGGCGTGCCGGGCGAGGATTCCTACCCGCCGGATTTCGACAAGGCGCGGTTTCCGCTGGCCGAGGCGCCCCGCGTCGACAGCTATCGCGGTTTCTGGTTCGCGAGCTTCGATCCCGGCATCGCGCCGCTGGAGACCTGGCTGGCGGGCGCGACCGAATATCTCGACCTGGTGGTGGACCAGTCGCCCTCAGGGCGGATGCAGATCATCCAGGGCACGCAGGAATACGATATCCGCGCCAACTGGAAGCTGCTGGTGGAGAACAGCTTCGACGACTACCACCTCGCCTCCACCCACGCGACCTGGCTGACCTACATGAAGGACGCCGGCGTGAACGTGCGCCCGCCCAAGGGGCTGCTGCTGCCGTCGCACGGTGTCGGCAAGGATCTCGGCAACGGCCATGCGGTGATCGACAACGTCAATTTCCGCGGCCGCCCGGTGGCGCGCTGGATCTCGATCTACGGCGAGGACGCGAAGGCGGAGATCGAGTCCATCCGCGCCGAGGTGTTCGCGCGGCTGGGAGAGGAGCGCGGCGCGCGGGTCTGCGACACCAACCGCAACCTCGTGATTTTCCCCAATCTCGTGATCAACGACGGCTCGTCGGTCACGGTGCGCGCTTTCTGGCCGGAGGAGGTCGACCGCATGAAGGTCACCGCCTGGGCGCTCGGCCCGGCGGAGGAATCGGAAAGCGCGCGGGCGCGGCGGCTCGACAGCTTCCTGACCTTCTACGGACCCGGCGGCTTCGCCACGCCGGACGACGTGGAGGCGCTGGAGGCCGTGCAGCAGGGGCTCGCCACCTGGCGCGAGGTGCCCTGGTCGGAGATGACGCGCGGCCTCGACAAGAAGGGCGAGCAGCTCAACACCGACGAGCTGCATCTGCGCACGTTCTGGCGGCGCTGGAACCGGATGATGGCGGACGCCGCATGAACGCGACCCGTGCGCCCGCGACGAAGGCCGCGCCCGCGGTCGGCCGCGCCGAGGTGGAGGATTTCCTCTACGCCGAGGCGGACCTGCTCGATTCGTGGGACCTCGACGGCTGGCTGGCGCTGCTGACGGAGGACGCCACCTATCGCGTGCCGTCCAACGATGCGCCGGATTCGGAGCCGCGCACGGCGCTTTTCCTGATCGCCGACGACATGAACCGCATCAGGGCGCGGATCAAGCGGCTGAAGAACGCCCATGCCCATGCCGAATCGCCGCGCAGCCGCACCCGGCGGCTGATCACGAATGTGCGCCTGCACGGGCAGGAGGACGGGCTGGTGCGCGTGACCGCCAATTTCGTCGTCTACCGCTTCCGGCGCATCCAGACCACCCGCGAATATGTTGGCCGCTACGAATACACGCTGCGCGCGACTGCCGACGGGCTGCGCATCAAGGACCGCCGCGCCGTGCTCGATTCCACGGCGCTGGGCGAGCTCGGGGCGGTCAGCTTCATCCTGTAGCCGCCCCGGCGGGCCGTCCTCCCGCGCCGCCGCGACCCTTGAATCCCGCGCGATGCGGCGCATTTGACATGGATGTGCCTCGATGTCCGGGAGAGACGATGACCCCCCGCCTTCCCCTGTGCGTCGCCGCGCTTGCGGTGCTTCTGCTGTCCGGCAGCCCGCCGGCGGCGGCGGAGACGATCCGGTCCGAGCGTCACGCCTTCCGCGTGGAAACGCTCGCCGGGGGGCTCGAACATCCCTGGAGCGTGGCGTTCCTGCCCCAGGGCGGGATGCTGATCACGGAGCGCGCGGGCCGGCTGCGGCTCTATCGCGGCGGCAAGCTGGATCCGAGGCCATTCGCGGGCGTGCCGGAGGTCTTCGCCGACGGGCAGGGCGGCTTGCTTGAGGTGCTGCTGCATCCGGACTTCGCGGAAAACCGGCTGATCTACCTGTCCTATTCCGCCCATGACGGCCGGGCCGCGCATACCCGCGTCACGCGCTACCGGCTCGACCTCGACGGATACCGGCTGACGGACGGAAAGCGGATCTTCGACGGCACGCCGCGGGTCAACACCAGCCATCATTTCGGCGGCCGCATGGTCTTCGACCGCGACGGCTATCTCTACCTCACCGTAGGCGAGCGCGGGCAGCGGGACGACGCGCAGGACCTCTCGCGCCCCGGCGGCTCGGTCATGCGGCTGCGCGACGACGGCAGCGTGCCGGAGGACAACCCCTTCGCCGGGCGCGAGGGCGCCAGGCCGGAGATATTCACCTATGGCCACCGCAACCCGCAGGGCATGGCGCGGCATCCCGGATCCGGCGCGATCTGGATTCACGAGCACGGGGCGCGCGGCGGCGACGAGGTCAACATCCTCCGCGCCGGGCGCAACTACGGCTGGCCGGTGATCTCCTACGGCACGCATTACAGCGGCGGGAAGATCGGCGTCGGCACCCACAAGGATGGCATGGAGCAGCCGCTCCACTACTGGGTCCCGTCGATCGCGCCGTCGGGCATGGCGTTCTACACCGGGGACAGGTTCCCGGAATGGCGCGGCGACATCTTCGTCGGCGGGCTCATAGGCCAGCTCCTCGTCCGGGTCAGGTTCGAAGGGACGAAGATGGTGCGCGAGGAACGGCTGCTGGAGGACCGGCTGGGACGCATCCGCGAGGTGCGCACCGGCCCGGACGGCTACCTCTACCTCACCACCGACGAGGCGGAAGGGCGGCTCCTGCGCCTCGTGCCGGCGGAGTAGGGGGCGGTTCCGCCTACCTGAACATCTCTTCCGGCAGGAAGTCCTCGAGCTTCACGGCGTCGAAATTCCGCGGCATGGCGCGGGCGAAGCGTTCGCGGCCTTCCGGGTCGGATGGCGGCGGCTTGGTGGCGTCGATCAGCCACTTGGTGCCGATGCGGTGGAACGGGTTGTCGCCGACGAAGGGCGAGACGTTGTCGAGCGCGAAGACGCGGGTGTTTCCGATCATGTCGATGTCCTTCTCGGCATGGACGCGGGTGGTCATCGACCACATCACCTGGCGGAGATCGTTGGCGTCGATGTCGTCGTCCACCGCTATGGCGAGCTTCGGGTGCAGGAACGGGCCCGACAGCGCGGCCATCAGCGCCGTCTTGGCCTGGCCGGCGACGCGCGGGCGCATCTTGATCACCAGCATCATCATGGCGCCGGCCGGGTGGCAGCGCACGTCCAGCAGGTCCAGCCCGCCCTCGACCTTCTGCAGATGGTCCCAGGTCGCCAGCTCGATGGCCAGCCCGGTGGTCGCCTGGGTCTCCGTCGTCGGCGCGCCGCAATGCAGCGCGTAGTAGATCGCGCTGCGCCGCCGCGTGATCGCCTTCACCCGGAAGACCTCGGCTGTACCCGCCTTGGCGTAGGTGCCGGGAATCTCGCCATAGGGGCCCTCCGGGCGGATCTCGTCGCACAGCACCTCGCCCTCGATGACGATCTCGGCGTCGGCGGGCACTTCCATGTCGATGGTCTTGCACTTCACCATGCGGACGGGGTCGCCGAGCAGCGCGCCGGCGATGGAAAACTCGTCGTCGCCGTAGCCGGTGACGAAGCCGGACGAGAACATGATCGCGGGGTGCGCGCCTATCACCACCGCGGCCGGCATGTGCCGGCCCTGCGCCCTGTACATGTCGTAAATGCGCCGCGCCTGGCGGGGCAGCATGACGAAGCCGGTATGGTGCGCGTCGTAGATATGCTGGCGGTGTATGGAGACGTTGCGGATGCCGGTTTCCGGATCCTTGATGATCGCCATGCCCGAGGCGAGGAACTTGCCGCCGTCATGCTCCGAGGCGAGCATCGCCGGGATGTCGAGCAGCGAGGCCTCCTCGCCGGTCAGCACCACCTCCTGGCAGGGCGCGGACGGGGTGTCCTCCACCACCGGCGCGATGCGGCTGACGAGCTTGCGGTTGAGGCCGGGCAGCAGCTCGTCCTCGGCCAGGTTCAGCGCCAGCGCCCATTTGCCCCGGTCGGACAGGATCTGGCTGCACGCCTGCCAGCCGGGATGGCCCTTGATGTCGGTGAACAGCGACGCCTTGCCGAGCTCGTTGCAGGCGCGCCATTCGATGGCCGCCATGTTGGCGTCCGGGTCGACCTGCTTGTCGAACCGCACCAGCTCTCCCTTGCGCTCCAGCGTCTGCAGGAAGCCGCGGATCGACTGGTCGAACATGTTGCTCAACGTCGCCGCCTTCCCGGCCTCGGCGCGCCTGTTCTTCATGTCGCGCGCATCGAGATCGCCCGCCTTGCGGGACTGGTCGATCAGGCCGCGCAGCCCGTCACTACTCATCGGTGAACTCCTGAACTCCGGTCGCGGATTGCGGCGGCATTTTAGGGCATCGCGGCGGCGGGCGGCACCCCCGTTCGTGCTCTATTGTCCGCGGAACCGGGCATGGCGCTTTTCGGCGAAGGCGCGCAGGCCTTCCTGCATGTCGTCGGAGAAATACAGCATCTGGAACAGGTCGCCCTCCTGCATCAGGCCGTCGAGCCGGGTCATGTCCAGCCCGCGGTCGATGGCCTGCTTGGACATCATGATGCCGAGCGGCGCGTTCGCGGCGTATTCGGCCGCCATCTCGCGGGCGCGGGCGAGCGCCTTGCCCGGCGCGGTCAGCTCGCCGGCGATCCCCAGAGCGCGGGCTTCGGCCCCTGCCACCAGGCGCCCCGACCAGATCATGTGCTTGGCCGCCTGCGGGCCGATCAGCCGGGGCAGGGTCTGGGTGCCGCCGAGCCCCGGCATCAGCCCGTGGCGGACCTCCGGGAAGCCGAACTTCGCGCCCTCGCCGGCGACGATGATGTCGCCCCAGAGCGCGATCTCGAACCCGCCGCCGAGGCAGTAGCCCTCCACCGCGCTGATCACCGGCTTGGTG
>WHUE01000370.1 GCA_009377375.1 Alphaproteobacteria bacterium
CTCCTCGGCAAAATCTTCCCGGTTTTTCTTTGTCGGGCTAAAGACCTTGCAAGTCTTGATAGGGCGTACCGCACAGAAGGCCTCAAGGAAGGTACGCGCCATTCCTCCTGACCCGAGCATTCCCACTGATTTTGCGTCCGCGCGCGCAAGATGTTTCGCTCCGATCCCGGCTCCGCCGCCCACGCGCATGTGTTGAAGAACGCCATCGTTGATGATCGCCAGCGGCTCGCCATTCCTTGAGGAAAAAAGCATGATGATGCCGCAGAATGTTCCGGGTTCAACGCAGTACTTTTCTTCCGTCCAACCGCCGTTCCCGGTCTGGGGCCAAGTGATGACATCCGATTTCATGCGGATGGCAAAAATGCCATTGTGCCAGCCCTCCATCGTACCCCAACGATAATAGCCGTCGATTCGATCTGTGGGCGTATACATGTCGATCCGCGGTCGATGGATGGATTCCCCGGTCTCAAGCGCCTTAAAAGCATCCTCCTGCGCCTCGATG
>WHUE01000371.1 GCA_009377375.1 Alphaproteobacteria bacterium
TGGTGTTGCTTTCGGGCCTACCGGGTTTCCGATGTGGCCAAACCGAAGCCTTGGCGGATAATCGCCGTGGAGCCGCCCGAACGTTGAACGGATCAACCACGAACGCGCCGTCCGCGGGCAACTTTGGTCATTCCTCCAGCGCCGCCTCCGGCTGCGCCTTTTTTGGCGGTCCGTTGCCGATTGCGCCTGCCGCATATGAGCCCGCACGCCATGATTGTGTCAACGGCCGGAATTGAGCATGTCGTCTTGAGCATGTCGTCTTATGTCGCAGTGCGATGAAGACATCGCCGCGTTGCGCGCATGGCCGGGCTCAAGCCTGGTGCTCACGCCGGAGCAGCTGTAACGGTGTCCCCGCCGCGACGGGCGCTTAACCGGCGGCGCGCGCGCAGCTTTAGGCGCTGGGAGGCCACGGGCATCCATCCTGGACACACCGGCACCGCTTTGGTACACGACGCCCGCCGCTCATATATCCGTTGCGGCGATCCGGGCGCATAGCTCAGTT
>WHUE01000372.1 GCA_009377375.1 Alphaproteobacteria bacterium
GATCTGCTCAACGTTGGTGACTCCTGCATCTCCTGCGGGTTGTGCGTGTCGGCGTGCACCATGACCGCGGTTGATCCTGAATTCATCGGTCCGGCGGCTCTCTATCGTGCCCTGACGCTGATCGAGGACCGGCGCGAGCAGCGGCCGACGGATCGCCTCAACGAGGCGGTGGTCGGCGAACACGGTGCCTGGCGCTGCCACGGCCACATGGACTGCATCAAGGTGTGCCCGAAGGGATTGCCGCTCACCGAGTCCATCCAGAAGGTGAAGAGACTGGCGGCCAAGCGAGCGCTCACCGGCACGATGCGCGACTTCGGCAGGAGGCGTCCGGCATGAACGAGCTCACGGCGGACATCCTGATCTTCGGCTCGGGCGGTGCCGGCATGTTTGCAGCGCTCCATGCCGCCGACGCGGCACCCGGGATGGAAATCGCCATCGTGGTCAAGGGTCTCTTCGGCAAGAGCGGCTGCACCCGGATGGTCCAGGGCGGATACAACGCGG
>WHUE01000373.1 GCA_009377375.1 Alphaproteobacteria bacterium
CGCCATGCCATCGTGTCCGCCGCGAACCCCCAGACGACGAAGGCAAGCAGCGCGACGATCACCGTCCGCGGGTAGTTGGCGGCCTCGCCGGAAAGGTCGCTGACCCCAGCCCAGAAGGCCACCGCGTAGGCGGCGACCAGCGCGCCGAGCCACCAGCCGTTGACGAGGGAAGCCAACCGCAGCGGCTGACCGCTGCGTTCGCCTCTGGCCTCGCTGCCCGAAGCGCCGTCCGAAGGGGACACGGGGTGGTCGGGAGCGCCGGATCCGGGACTGTCAGGGTCCGGGTGGATCGTGCGGGCGTCTCCCATGGTCCCCCCTCCGGAGGCTGCCGCGGGCGAGATGGCGATGTGGGCCTCCAGGGCCATGGTGACGAGCTAGTCGACGAACTCCAACTCGTCGCTGGCTTCGATCGCCTGCTCCGTGCGCCCAAGCTCCTCGAGAATCTGCTCGTGGTAGTCGTCGGGCTCCAGGATGAGGACGGCGTCCTCGGCCTCGAGCTC
>WHUE01000037.1 GCA_009377375.1 Alphaproteobacteria bacterium
GCAGCGCGGCGATGGCGTCGCCGAGCGCGCGCGCCGACGGGATCGTCCAGGCGCCATGCGCCCGGACGACGAGCGTGCTGTCCTGCTGCTCCGTCTCGAAGCCGCCCGATTGCGGGGCTGTCGCCAAATGTCCACCTGTCCACGCCGGTGAACGGCACATAGCATAGCAGCAGGGCGCGGCCAAGCGCGGGTCCGGTTGACAGCCGGCCGCCGCTGCGAAACGATGCGCCCGCCTGCGCCCTCCATGGGCGTGTATCCGGCATCCGCGCAACATCTTACGCACTATGGAAAGGGGAACGGTTCGCGATGGGCTTCCTGCTGCTGAAACCCGACGAAATCCAGGATCTCGTCGGCATGGCCGACTGCATCGAGGCCGTGGAAAAAGGCTATGCCGGGGGACAGGAGTTCCCCGTCATCAACGCGCCGCGACGCCGCGTCCATTCGCCTGCGGGCGTGCGGGTCAGCAACTTCCCCGGCGGGGTGCATGCGATGGGGGTAATCGGCGCGGCGGCGCGCGCCGAACTGGTCAAGCAGGAAGGTCCGAACCAGCGCTATCTCTACCGCGAGCACCCGGTCCACGTGCTCAACAATTCGAACACCGGCGAATTGCTGTCCATCGTGATCGGCGAGCCGGTGGAGAAGACGCTGGGCTATACCAGCCTCGTCGCGCTGCGCACCGCGGCCACGTCGGGAGTGGCGTTCAAGTACATGGTGCGGCAGAACGCGGAAAGCTGCGGCCTGCTCGGCTCCGGCGGGCAGGCGGCGAACCAGCTTCTCGCCCTGCTCTGCGCCCGCCCGAAGATCAGGCGCGTGAAGGTCTACAGCCGCAGCGCGGAGAACCGGAAGGCCTTTGCCGAGAAATACGGCAAGCAGTTCGGCGTGGAGATCGTCCCGGTGGAATCGACCGAGCAGGCGCTCAAGAATGTCGATGCGGTGGTCTGCGCCACCAACACGAATGTCGAGCTGTTCGACGGCAACCTGCTGGAGCCGGGGCAGCACCTGACCGGCATCATCGGCGGCAACATCCAGCTCGTCGAGGGAGGGTTCCTCAAGAAGGCCCGGCGCGAGATCGACGACCGCACGGTGGAGCGCGCAGACATCATCGTCACCAACCTGCGCGAATCCGTCGTTAGCGAGAAGCAGGGCGATCTCTACGAGCCGATCCAGAAGGGACTCGTGAAGCTGGAGGATATCGGCGAGCTGGGCGAGCTGGTCACCGGCAGGTTCTCGGGCCGCGACAACGACGAGCAGCTCACCTATCACAAGAACAACAACGGCACCGCGGCGAGCGAGATCGCCATCGCCATGCTGGTCTACGAGCGCGCGAAGGAGCAAGGCCGCGGCACCATGATCGACCTCATGGACACCGAGACGCTGAAGACGCAGTTCGCGAAGTAGGACGAAGCGGCCGGGGCCGGCGCGGAGCCGGCCCCGGTGCGTTCGTCATGCCAGCTTTTTGCCCGCCGGCAGGTTGTAGTCCACGTCGTTGAGGCCGCGCAGATGCTCCAGCGCCTCCTCGACGCCGATGACGTCGGCGTATTTGGCGTTCATGTCGCAGAGATTGATGGCGTGGCTGGCCTGCGACCGGTCGAAGCAGCCTTCCTCGACAATGGTCACGTGCAGGTTCAGGCTGAACGCGTCCAGCACCGTGGCGCGCACGCAGCCGGACGTCGTGGTGCCCACCACGACGAGCGAATCCGCGCCGAGGTCGTTCAGGAAGCCCATCAGGTTCGTTCCCACGAACACGCTGGGCTTCAGCTTGTGGATGACGATGTCCTTCGGCCCGGGCGCGATCTCGTCCATGATGTCGTTGCCCTCGCGCGTGCTCTCGCGCGGCGGCGGGGCGATGTCCTCGTTCGCGCGGTTGTTCTTCCACGCCCAGCCGCCCCGGTCCCAGCCGTCCTCGCGGCCATAGGAGGTGGAGTAGAGCACGGGGACGCCCTTTTCGCGGCAGACGTCGATCAGGCTGCGGATATGCGGCAGGGCCTCCCAGGCGTCCTCGCCGCAGGAATTCCGCCACTGCTTGATCGAGTCCAGGATCGGCTCCGGCTTGTCGCCGCAGAAATTGTAGTTCACGTCGATGATCAGCAGGGCCGGCCGCTTGCCCCAGCCGGCGCGGGCGCCATAGCCGGAGGTCGCGAAGACCTGTTTGTCACGATCGGTCAGGAACTTGTCCCAGATGCGTTCGGCCATGGGCTTGCCTCCTTGCGCGGTTCGTCGCATGATTAAGGGATATCGCATGAGAGTCGCGAGTCTAGATTTCGCTTTTTCGCCGCGCAAGGGAGGATCGTCATGGCCGTCAGCGCGCTGAACCATCTGAACGTTCGCACCACGCCCGAAAACATGGAGGCGACCCGGGAGTTCTATGAGGAATTCATGGGGCTGAAACCGGGATATCGCCCCAATTTCACCTTTCCGGGCTACTGGATGTATGTGGGGGATCACCCGCTGGTGCATATCTCCACCCGCCCGCCCAAGGGCACCGGCCCGACCCAGCCGGACGATCTCGACGGCGGGTTCGGCCATATCGCCTTCTACGCCACCGGTCTGGCGGAAACCAAGGCGAAGCTGGACGCCAAGGGGCTGAGCTACGAGGAGCGGCCGACCCCGGACGAGGGGGTCTTCCAGCTCTTCACCCGCGATCCCAACGACGTGATCGTCGAGTTCTGCTTCCCGATCGAGGAAAGCAAGGAGGCGCAGGCCGCCGAGTAGCGACCCGCGCCGACTGAACTACGCATTACGCGGACCACGCGGGACTACGCGGAATGACGGGGGCTTTCGCCGGGATGGCGGAAGCCCCCGCCGTTTCAGGGTCGGGCGTCAGCGATGGCCACCCCTGTCGCCGCTGCGGTCATGGCCGCGGCGCGGACGCATCTCCTCGGCGGTGATCTTGCCGTCGCCGTCGCGGTCCATGCGGCTGAACATCCGCGACATCGGCCGGTCGAACTCCTCGGCGGTCACCTGGCCGTTGCCGTCCCGGTCGAGGCGCTGGAAGGCGCGCACCATGCGCTCGCGCGTGTGCTCCGCCCACAGGCCCTCGAACTCCTTGAGCGACAGGGTCTTGTTGCGATCGCCGTCGTACTGGCCGAGCGACTTGTCGCGCCGCGCGGTGGTCTCGTCGCGGGTGACGGTGCCGTCCTTGTCGGCGTCGAGGCGTTCGATCATGCGCTCCAAGCCGGCGTGGTGGTGGCGCTGGAAGCCGCGCTTGCCGTGTGCGGAGACCGCGCCCGCCGCGCCCAGCAGCGCGACGCCGGCGGCGGTTGCGATCAGAATGGTTCTCTTGCGTGCCATGGTGGCCTCCTTGGCCTGTTGGTTCCGAGGCCTTGAGATAATCACCGTCCTGTCGCAGAACTGTGTCGGCGGCCGGCCAATTGGTCGCAAACCATGCCGGAACGCCTTGCTGACACAGTTTGATACAGATTTCCTCGCCGCCGCCCCGACCATCGGGGCAAAATGCCCGCCATGAACGCACGGCCCCATATCCTCGTCGTCGACGACGCCCGCGACATCCGCGAGCCACTTGCCCGTTATCTGGAAAAGCAGGGCTTCCGCGTGGACCACGCGGCCGACGCCGCAGCCGCGCGCAAGGCGCTGGCCGTGGGCGCCTATCATCTGGTGGTGCTCGACGTGATGATGCCCGGCGAGGACGGGCTCAGCCTGTGCCGCTACCTGCGCGAGACCGCGAACCTGCCCGTCATCCTGCTGACCGCGATGGCGGAGGAAACCGACCGCATCGTCGGGCTGGAGCTCGGCGCCGACGACTACGTGACGAAGCCGTTCAGCCCGCGCGAGCTGTCGGCGCGCATCAAGGCGGTGCTGCGCCGGGCGCAGGCCATGCCCGCCGCGCCCAGCGTGCTGGAAGACGACGCCGTGCGCTTCGACCGCTGGACGCTGCGCGTCGCCCGGCGCGAGCTGGAGGACGCCGCCGGGGTCGCCGTGCCGCTCAGCACCGGGGAGTTCAACCTGCTCTGCGCCTTTCTCAACCGGCCGGGCGTGGTGCTGTCGCGCGACCAGCTTCTGGACCTGACCAAGGGCCGCGAGGCGACGCCGTTCGACCGCAGCATCGACAACCAGGTGAGCCGGCTGCGCCGCAAGATCGAGGACGATCCAAAGAATCCGGCCCTGATCAAGACGGTCTGGGGCGGCGGCTACGTCTTCGCCGCCGAGCCGTCCCCGGCATGAAGCGCCTGCTGCCGCGCACGCTGGCGGGCCAGCTCATCGCGCTGCTGCTGGGCGCGCTGGTGGTGACGCAGGCGGTCGCCGCGCTCGTGTTCATCGGCGAGCGCCACCGCACGATCCGCAACGTGGTCAACGAGCAGGTGCTCCAGCGCACCGCCGGGCTGGCGCGTCTGGTCCACCGGACGCCGGCGGGCGCGCATGACGCGCTTCTGCGCTCCGCCTCGTCGCCGTTCCTGCGGTTCAGCATCGGGGATGCGCCCGGCTTCGCCTCGGACCCCGACGATCCGGCAGCGGAGGATTTGCGGGACCGGCTTCGCGCCCTGCTGGACGCGCCGCCGGCCGAGCTGCGGCTGGTCCTCGCCGAGCATGACTGGTGGGACGGGGCATGGCAGACCTTCCGGCGCTACGAACGGCGCGCGCGGCATCGCGGCGACGACGACCATGAACGGCGCGAACGGGCCGTGCGCCGGGCCGCCGGGATGCAGATCGCGCTCGCCCTGCCCGACGGGCGCTGGCTGAACGCGCGGGCCGCCGCGCCGCGCCCGCCGCGCGGCTGGGGGCTTTACGGGCTGTTCACCCTGGCCCTGGCCGCGGCGCTCGTGGTCGTCATCGTCATCGTCAGCGTGCGCCGCATCACCCGGCCGATGGAACGGCTCGCCGGGGCGGCGGAGGCGTTCGGCCGCGGCGCGGAGACACCGCCGCTGCCGGAGACCGGCCCGGCCGAGGTGCGCCGCGCGACGGTGGCCTTCAACGTCATGCGCGAACGCATCGAACGCTTCGTGCAGGACCGCACGCGGATGCTGGCCGCCATCTCGCACGATTTGCGCACCCCCATCAGTTCCTTGCGCATCCGCGCGGAGTTCGTCGAGGACGAGAGCCTGCGGGCGAAGATGCTGGAAAGCCTCGAGGAGATGCAGCGCATGACGGAGGAGACGCTGGCCTTCCTGCGGGAGGAATCGTCGACCGAGCCGACCCGCGCCGTCGACCTCTCGGCGCTGGTGTCCAGCCTGGCCGACGATCTTGCCGATCTCGGCCAGGACGTGACGGCGGCGGACGGGCCGCCGCTGGTCTGCCGCTGCCGCACCGCCGCGCTCAAGCGCGCGCTGACCAACCTGGCGACGAACGCCGTGCGCTACGGCAAGCGCGCGCGGATAGAGGTGGCGCGCGAGGGCGGCGATGCGGTGGTGACCGTCGACGACGACGGCCCCGGCATCCCGCCGGAGGATTTCGAGCGGGTGTTCGAGCCCTTCGTCCGGCTGGAAGGGTCGCGCAACGCCGAGACCGGCGGGCTCGGCCTGGGCCTCGCCATCGCGCGGTCCATCGTCCGCGGCCATGGCGGTGAGATCGCGCTCGCCAACCGCGCGGAGGGGGGCTTGCGGGTGCAGGTGCGGCTGCCCCTGGGATAATGCCGCGAGGGGTTGCCTTCGCGCGTGTCGAGCCGAATGATCGGCCCCGGTTCCACAGGCGATAACAGGGAGATGGAGATGGCGCTCAAACGGATGCTGCTCGAGATCGGCATGGGCAACGACCTGCATGGCGGCGACTACACCAAGGCGGCGATCCGCGCCATCCAGGACGCGGTGCATCACAGCTCGATGAGCATGGTCCGCTCGCTGGGCGTCGACCGCGACCAGGTACACGTGGACGTGACCGTGGGCGTGCAGAAGCCCGACGCGGTGGATATCGGCAAAGTGAAGGAAACCCTGCCCTTCGGCGTCGTCACGGTGAAGGCCGTGCCGGGCGGGCTCGACGTGCCGGACAGGGAAGCCGACGACATCGCCGTCATCGCCACCGCCGCCATCGTCGTGCGGATCGATCTGCCGTAGCGGGATGCCGTTCTCAGTGAAAATCGCGTGACCGGTATCCGGGGCGCGGCCGCGCCGGACCGCGTCTCGGTTCGGGCATGAGGGAGTCGCCGGCCAGCGCGTAGAGCCGGTCGGACAGGTCGGTAATGCGCCGGGCGACGACGTGGATCACCAGCCCCTCGCGCTGCAGCTCGCCGTCGACCCGCATCATCCGGGCGCCCAGCGCCGCGCGGCGGAAGCGGTCGGCGACGCGGGGCCAGAGGATGACATTGGCGATTCCGGTCTCGTCCTCCAGCGTCACGAAGATCACCCCGCTCGCCGTGCCCGGCCGTTGGCGGCAGAGGACGATCCCGGCCACGCTGACCTGCCGTCCGACCGGCAGGTCGCCGAGACGGCAGGCGGGCGCGATGCGCTCCGCCGCCAGCCCGTCGCGCAGCAGCGACACCGGATGGGCCTTCAGCGACAGGTGCAGCGTGGCGTAGTCGAAGCTGACCTCCTCGCCCGGCGTCATCGCGGGCAGGGCGACGGACGCCTCGCGCACCCCTTCGCCGGCCGCGGCGAACAGCGGCAGCAGCGGTGCGCCCAGCGCGCGCACCGCCCACAGCGCGTCGCGGCGGCCCATCCCGACGGAGCCGAACGTATCGGCCCGCGCCAGCCGTTCCAGCGCGACGGTGTCCAGCGCCGCCCGGCGCCACAGATCCTCGGCATCCGAGAACGGGCGCGCGTTGCCGGCGTCGCGGGCGGCGACGAGCGCGTCCGCGTCCTTCTCGCGGAATCCCTTGATGCGGCGCAGGCCCAGCCGCAGCGCCGGCGCGTCGTCCTCCGCGCCGTCTTCCATCGTGTGGTGCCAGTCGCTGTGGTTCACGTCCACGGGCCGTGTCTCCACCCCGTGGGCGCGCGCGTCGCTGACGATCTGCGCCGGGGCGTAGAATCCCATCGGCTGGCTGTTCAGCAGCGCACAGGCGAAGGCGGCCGGGTAGTGGCATTTGAGCCAGGCGGAGACATAGACCAGCAGCGCGAAGCTCGCCGCGTGGCTTTCCGGAAAGCCGTACTCGCCGAACCCCTCGATCTGCTTGAAGCAGCGCTCGGCGAAATCGCGGTCGTAGTTGCGGGCGACCATGCCCTCGATCATCTTCTCGCGGAATGTCTGGATGGTGCCGACCCGGCGGAACGTCGCCATGGCGCGGCGCAGCCGATCGGCCTCTCCGGGGGTGAACCCGGCGGCGACGATGGCGATCTTCATCGCCTGCTCCTGGAACAGCGGCACGCCCAGCGTCCTGCCCAGCACCTCGCGCAGCTCCGGCGACGGGTAGTTCACCTCCTCCTTGCCCTCGCGCCGGCGCAGATAGGGATGCACCATGTCGCCCTGGATCGGACCGGGGCGGACGATGGCGACCTCGATCACCAGATCGTATAAACAGCGCGGCTTGAGCCGCGGCAGCATGGTCATCTGCGCCCGGCTCTCGACCTGGAACACGCCGACGGAATCGGCGCGGCACAGCATGTCGTAGACCGCCTCGTCCCCCTGGGGCACGGCGGCGAGGGTGAGGTCGCGCCCGTGATGGCGGCGGACCAGGTCGAACGCCTTGCGGATGCAGGTCAGCATGCCGAGCCCGAGCACGTCGATCTTGAGGATGCCGAGCGCATCCAGGTCGTCCTTGTCCCATTCGACGGTGGTGCGGTCCGCCATCGCGGCGTTGGCGACGGGCGCCAGCTCGTCCAGCGGGCCACGCGTGATGACGAAGCCGCCGACATGCTGTGACAGGTGCCGGGGGAAGCCGGTGATCTCGCGCGCGAGGCGCAGCGCGTGGCCGAGCGCCATCTCGTCCGGGTCGAGCCCGGCCTCGCGGATATGGGCGTCGTTCACCGCGCCGGGGCGGAGGCCGGAGACGGTGGCGGCCAGCGCGTCCTCTACGTCGCGGCTCAGCCCCATCGCCTTCGCCGTCTCGCGCAGCGCGCTGCGGGCGCGGTAGTGGATGACGGTGGCGGCCAGCCCGGCGCGGTCGCGGCCGTATTTTGCGTAGATGTGCTGGATCACCTCTTCGCGGCGCTCATGCTCGAAATCCACGTCGATGTCGGGCGGCTCGTTGCGCTCCGTGCTGACGAAACGCTCGAACAGCAGGTCCATCTCCATCGGATCCACCTCGGTGACGCCGAGGCAGTAGCACACCGTCGAGTTGGCCGCGGAGCCGCGCCCCTGGCACAGGATGCCCTTGTCGCGGGCGAAGCGGACGATGTCGTGCACGGTCAGGAAATAGGGCGCGTAGAGGAGCTCCGCGATCAGGCCGAGCTCGTGATCCAGCATGGCGGCGACCTTGGCCGGCACGCCGCCGGGATAGCGTTCGCGCGCGCCGGCGCGGGCGAGGCGTTCCAGCGCCTCCTGGGCGCCCGTGCCGGGCGGGGCCTCGTCGGGATATTCGTATTTCAGCTCGTCGAGCGAGAAGCGGCAGGCCTCTGCGATCTCGACCGTGCGGGCCAGCGCGTCGGGGTGCCGGGGAAACAGCCGCGCCATCTCGCCTGCGTCCTTCAGCCTGCGCTCGGCGTTGGGGAACAGCCGGAATCCGGCCTCCGCCACCGTGCAGCCGTGGCGGACGGCCGCGAGCGCGTCCTGCGCGTCGCGCCGGTGCGGGCTGTGGTAATGCACGTCGTTGGTGGCGACCAGCGGCGCGCCCGCCGCGTCCGCCATCCCGGCCAGCGCGGCGATGCGGCGGGCGTCGCCGCCGTTCATCAGGTTCTGCGCCCCGGTGAAGCAGCGCCCGGGCAGGGCGTGCGAAAGACGTTTCAGGTGCTCCGCATGCGCCGCATCCAGCCGGGCGCGACGGGGGCCGAGGGCGACCGCGATCTGCCCCTCGCGGTGGTCGAGAAAATCGCCGAGCGCGATATGGCACTCACCCTTGGGCGCACGGCGGCGACCCAGCGTGATCAGTTTCGACAGCCGCCCGTAGGCCGCGCGGTCCGTCGGCAGGCAGAGCAGCGACGGCGCATCGGTGAAATCCAGCCTCGCGCCGACCACCAGCCTCACCCCGGCCTCGCGCGCCGCCAGATGGCCGCGCACGACACCCGCCAGCGTGTTGCGGTCGGTGATCGCCAGCGCCGCCAGCCCCAGCTCGCCCGCGCGGAATACCAGCTCCTCCGGATGCGACGCGCCCCGCAGGAAACTGAAATTCGTCGTCGTCTGCAGCTCGGCGTAAGGGGGCGGGGCGGGGACGGTCATGGAGGAGGGCGCGTTTTGCTATCACCCGTACAGCCCGTGCAGGTACCAGCGCACGGTCTGCGGGCCGGTTTCGCGGTAGAGCCAGTAGCGGCGGCCTTCCGTGTCCTCGACTCGATAATAGTCGCGGGTCCGCGCGGCGGCGGGATTGCGCCACCATTCGGGGGCGATGCGTTCCGGCCCCTCCGCGGTCCGGATGCGGTGCTCGACGCGGCGCCAGCGGAACAGCACCGGGGCGTCCCCGGTCGCCGCCACCGCTTCGACCGGCTCGGGCGGGCGGAACAGCCGTATCGGGCGTGGTGGCAGCGCGTCTTCCTCGTCGGGTCCGGCGGGGGAGGGGGCGGCCCCGTCGCCGCAAGGGACGAGCTCGGCCGCGCGTTCGGGCAGGTGGCTCGCGCGCCGCGCGACCCGCCGCACGCTGGCCGGGCCCAGCCGGTTGCCCAGCCGGTCGGCCAGACAGGCGAGCGCGTCCTCGGCGGCGGCATGATCGGCCCGCTCCAGCGCGATCTGCGCCGCGCCCATCGCCTCGGTCGTCTCCGCGGCCAGCGTCATGGCCTCGATGCCGAACTCTGCCGTGACGGTCTCCAGCCTGTCGGCGAACAGCCAGGCGAGATGGAAGGTATCGCGCGTCGGCTGCGCCGTGCCGATGGCGAGGCGCGCCAGCGTGCCGTCCGGGCGATAGAGCGCGAGCGCCAGCCGCCGCGCCCCCAGCGCCGCCGTTTCCAGCCCGGCGCAGAGCTCGCACAAAAGCTCGTCCAGCGCCGCGGCGATGTCCTCCAGCCGCCCGATCGGCTCGGTAAAGGCGCGGCGAACGGTATGCGGGGCGACGCTGCGGACGGGCGAGATCGGCTCGGCGCGGCGGCCCAGCGCGGCGTCCAGCCGCTCGGCGATGCGCATGCCGAAGCGCCGGGCGAGCGGCGCGCGCGGCGCGGCCATCAGATCGCCCACGCGGCGCAGCCCCAGCCCGTGCAGCCCCGCGACATCGCCGGCGGGCAGGCGCAGCGCGGCGACCGGCAGCGGGGCCAGCGCCGATTCGACGCCGCCGGGCGGCACCACGCGGGCGGTCTGCCTGCCCCCGGCATAGCGCGCCACGGCCCAGGCGCAGCCCGGCGTCTCCGCCATCGCGGCGCGCACGGCGAGGCCCAGCCCGGCCAGCCGCGAAACGATGCCGTCCAGCATCGCCGCCTCGCCGCCGAAGAGATGGGCGCAGCCCGTCGCATCCAGCCACAGCCCGCCGCCGCCGCCGATGCCGACGGGCTCGACGGACAGGTCGGCGGCGGTCCACGGGCTCCACCGGCCGCACCATTCGGCTAGGCGGGCGAGCGCGCGCAGATCCTCCTCGGGCCGCGCCGCGGCCGTGGTCAGGGCGGGCAGCAGCGCGCGCCCGTCCGTCAGCGCCATGCCCGGGCGCAGCCCCGCCTCTTCCGCCGCTGCATCGACGGCGAACAGAATGCGCCGCGCGCCCTGCTCAAGCGCCAGCGCGAACGGCCCCGGCGACCGCCCCGCCGGCGCATGCGCCAGCCGGTCGATCGCGAAGCGGGGCAGCCAGAGCGAAATCACCCGTTTCATCGCACCACTCCAGAAACCAGTCGCCGGGCGCCCCGGCCCGGCAGCGGATCAGCTCGGCCCGCCAGCACGGCGCGCCCGCCTCCCCCAGCGCGGCCTCGAATCCGCGCGGCCGGCTGGGGGCGGCGGCCAGCCGCCAGCGGGTGACGGCGGCGGAGGTCTTGCCGCCGGCGGCGGCGGGACGCAGCAGCAGCGCGATGACCCCGCCCGCCCCGGCGGCAAGCTGGAGCCGCCGCGTCCCGGTCAGCCCCGCCTCCGCCGCCTCGCCGATCACGGCGGCCAGGGCGGGGCAGCGCAGCCCTTCCTCCATCGCCCACAGCACCGCCTCGTCGCGCGCGGCCGACACGGCGATCAGCCTTGCGGGGTCCAGCCCCAGCGCGCGCAGCCCGGGGCCGTACAGCGCGCCGGCCTCCAGCGTGTGCGGGCTGGCGCACCACAGCACCGCGCCGTCCCGCCGCCGCGCCGCCCGCGCGGCGACGGCGATGGCGAAGGCGCAGGCCGCGCCGGCATCCACGGCGACGATCTCGTGCAGCGCGCCGAGGACCAGCCCGCCCCCGAGCCGCCGGTCGATCTCCTCCACGCCGAGCGGCAGTGTGCCCCACGCGCCACGCCCGTCGCGCTCTATGGCGCCGATACGCGCCCGCAACCCCTCCACCAGCCGGGGGGCGGGGGAGCGGTCGGGGACCGGTGGATACGGATCCCGGGGCATTTGGTTCTCGCGGGCTGTATAAATGTTCTCTTTTTGTTCTATTCAGCCACAGAGGCAGAGTCAAGCGTGGCAGCGCGATCGGCAGGCGGGTGGCATCCCGGATAAAGACGTTATAACATAACTCATCGAGCGCGGCGCGACCGGGACACGGGGGGATATATGTGGAAACTGGCACTGGTCGGCCTCGCGCTGCTTGCCCCCTGTCCGCTTGCCGCGCAGGAGCCGCAACGCCATACGGGGCCGCATGAGCACGGGCACGGCGCGATCAATCTGGCGATCGAGGGGAACCGCATGCTGGTCGAGCTTCGCGCGCCCGGCGCCGACATCGTCGGTTTCGAGCATCCGGCGCGGAGCGGGGAGGAAAAGGCGGCGGTCGCGAAGGCGGAGGCGCTGCTGAGGGCGCCGCTCGGCCTCATCGCCTTGCCGGCGGAGGCCGGGTGCCGCGTCGAGACGGCGACGGTCGCCGTGACCGGCGGGGCAGAACACGGGCATCGCGAGGCCGGGCACAGCGAGTTCCGGGGCGAATACGTGTTCGTCTGCGACCGCGCCCCGGCGATCCGCCGCATCGGCTTTCCGTATTTCAGGCTCTTCCCCCGCACGGGCGAGCTGGACGTCACGGTCATCACGGCGGCCGGGCAACAGGCGTTCGAGGTGTCCCCCGCGGCGCCCGAAATCGTGCTGACGAGGACGCCCTGAGCGCGGGGCCGGCCCGGATGGGCGGCGACATCGTCGCGCTGTCGGGCGTGCGCTTCGTGTGGCCCGGCAGAAGGCGGTTCGCGCTGGCGGTGGATGATTTCGCCGTGCCGCGCGGCCAGCGTCTGCTGCTGACGGGGCCGTCGGGGGTGGGCAAGTCCACCCTGCTCAGCCTGCTCGCGGGCGTCGTCAGCCCCGAAGCCGGCGAGATAAGGCTAATCGGGACGGACATCGCGCGGCTTTCCGCACGCGCCCGCGACCGGTTCCGGGCCGAGCATGTCGGCGTGATCTTCCAGATGTTCAACCTGCTGCCCTACGGCACCGTGCTCGACAACGTGCTGCTGCCGCTCAGCTTCGCGCCGGCGCGGCGCGCCCGGACGGAACAGGCCGGCGGCGCGCGCGAGGAGGCAGGCCGCCTGCTGCGCGCGCTCGGGCTGGAGGAGGCGCTGTTCGACGGCGTGCAGGCCGCGTCGCTCAGCGTCGGTCAGCAGCAGCGCGTCGCCGCCGCCCGCGCCCTGATCGGCGCGCCGGAGATCGTGCTGGCGGACGAGCCGACCTCGGCGCTGGACGCCGCCCGCCAGTCGGCGTTCCTCGACCTGCTCTTCGCGCAGGCGTCGGCGGCCGGGGCGACGCTGATCATGGTCAGCCATGACGAGCGCCTCGCGCCGCGCTTCGACCGGGTCGCCAACCTGGCGGACGTCGCGCGCGCCGTTGAGGCCGCGCCGTGACCGTGGTGTTCCGCCTCGCGCTGCGTTCGCTGCTCGGCCGCTGGCTCACCGCGCTGCTGGCCATCGCGGCGATCGCGCTCAGCGTCGCCCTCTATACCGGGGTCGAGAAGATGCGCGATGCCGCGCGCGACAGCTTCGCAGACACGATTTCCGGCACCGACCTGATCGTCGGCGCGCGCGCCGGCGACGTCCAGCTTCTGCTCTACGCGGTGTTCCGCATCGGCAACGCCACCAGCAACATCACCTGGCGCAGCTATCAGGAGATCGCGTCGCGGCCGGAGGTGGGCTGGATCGTCCCCGTCTCGCTGGGCGACAGCCATCGCGGCTTCCGCGTCATGGGCACCACGCCGGCCTATTTCGAGCATTACCGGTACCGCCGCGGCCAGCCCCTCGCCTTCGCTGCGGGCCGGCCGTTCGACGACCTGTTCGACGCGGTCGTCGGAGCCGATGTCGCGGCCGCGCTGGGCTACGGGGTCGGCGACCGGATCGTGGTGGCGCACGGGCTCGGCGAATTCTCCTTCGCCAGCCACGACGACAAGCCGTTTCGCGTCGCGGGGGTGCTGGAAAAGACCGGGACCCCGGTGGACCGCACGGTTCACGTCAGCCTGGAGGCCATCGAGGCGATTCATGTCGACTGGCGCGCCGGCACGCGCCTGCGCGGGCAGGAGGTTGGGGCGGAGGCGGTGCGCCGCATGACGCTGACGCCGAAGGCGGTCACCGCGGCGCTGGTCGGGCTGAAATCGCGCCTCGCCGTCTTCCGGATGCAGCGCTTCGTCAACGAGTACCGGGCGGAGCCCCTGTCGGCGGTGCTGCCCGGCGTGGCGCTGCAGCAGCTCTGGCAGCTCGTCGGCACCGCCGAAACCGCGCTCAGCGCGGTCTCTCTGATGGTGGTGGGCACGGCGTTGCTCGGCATGGCGACCATGATCCTGGCCGCGCTGAACTAGCGCCGGCGCGAGATGGCGATCCTGCGCTCCGTCGGCGCGCGCCCGGCGACGATTCTGGGCCTTCTGGTCGTAGAAGCCGGGACGCTGACCGCGGCGGGGGCGGTTGCCGGATACGTGCTCGCGCATGCGGCGCTGTTCGGCCTGCGCGGTTATGTCGATGCGCGGTTCGGGCTCTATCTCGCGGTGGATGCGCCGACGCTGCGCGAGGCCGCGACGCTGGCGGTCATCGTGGCGGCGGGCTGCATCGCCGGGCTGCTGCCGGGCTGGCGCGCCTACCGGATGTCGCTGGCGGACGGGATGACTGTCAGGAACTGACGGCCGCGCGGCGGCTACTTGCGATAGGGTTCGACCGTCGCGCCCTGCAGGGCATAGCCGAAGCTGACATTCACCTCGCCGTCGGTCAGGAACAGCGATCTGGAACTGACGCCCTCGGCCGACATCTTTCCCGTCACGTAGACCGGTGTGAAAATGCCGGCATCGAGCAGCCCCTCCTTGCTGCGGACATGGACGATCTGGTTCGCGGGCGGCGGCGGGACGTGAATGCAGGCCCCGACATAGGGCACCAGCAGGAACTGCGTCACCTTCGAACCCTCGTATTCCAGGGGCAGGATATAGCCGGGAATCCTGACCACCTTGCCGTCCAGATCCGTCGCGATCATCCGGTCGACGCGATCCCGCTCTTCCTCCCACGCCCGAACCTCGGCGAGCAGCCCCTCGATGTCCACGCCGGCGCGTTTCAGCTCGGCGGTCCGCTCCTCGGCCTCCTGCACCAGGTCGCTGTCGTCTCCGAGTCCCGCGCCGGCTGCGGCCTGGCGCACCCTGAAGATGAGTCCGAGATCGTCGCGCTGCGTCTCGGTCAGCCGGTTCAGGGGGTCGGGCGGGTAGTCCGCGCCCTTCGGGATCAGGTCGTCCCAGGTCAGGGTGGGCGCCGTCTCGGCCGCCGATGCGGGCACGGCCCAGACCGTCCAGGCGACGAGCAGAATCGATAGCAGGCGGAACATCTCAACCCTCCGGAATACGGGCCTCCCGCCGCGGCGGGAGACCCGTCCACCTTAGCACGGACGGCGGGGCGGCGGTTACATGTCGCAGCCCTTGACGCATTTCGCCTCGCCGTCGAATTCCATCGTCCTGCTGCTCAGCGAAGGATGAGCCGGCACGGTCACCATCTTCTGGAAGGCCGCCGTCTTCGACTTCGGCAGCACCTTGCCGTCCTTGGTCGCCGCCTCGTTGGCGTGCGAGACGATCACGCTCTTGGGCTTGACCAGGTCGTTGATCACGAAGGCGGCTTCCTTCGGCCCGGTGGAAAAGATGCCGCCGATGTTCATGACCACGAGGTTGGCGGCCAGCGAGCGGCGGACCACGAGGTCCTGCTCGGCCGTCACCCCGGTGTCGCCCGACAGGTACGCCGTCAGGCCGTTGCTGAACTTCAGCACGTAGCCGCCGGGCGGGCCGACATAGGCGGTCAGCCCGTTATCCTTCATCTGCTTGGCGAGATCGCCCTTCAGAAAGGCGGCGCCGATGCCGTTGCTGTGCACGGCGGGCACGCTCCAGATCTGGACTCCGCCCAGCTTGCGCGTGCCGCCGAAGCGGACCAGAAGCACCTGGCTCTTGTCGCCTCCGGCCGCCGGGATGCGGGCGTTGAACCAGCTGTTCATCTCGCCGCCGACGAAGAACTTGGCCTTCTTGGCGATGACGATGTTCTCGGTGTTGGAGCCCGGCGCGTCCTTCACGTCCAGCTTCGGGCTGGCGCAGGTGCCGGCGTTGGCCTCCTTGCCGTGCTGGTCGCCCAGATGGTCGCCGTGGACATGGCTCAGCAGCACGCCGTCGATCCTGCCGAGGCGCGGGTCGTCCGCGCCGCGCACGGTGCGGCCGGCGTCGTACAGGATGCGCGTGCCGTCCGGGTCCTCGAAGATCATGGCCCGGTCGTTGCGGCAGAACTCGCCGTCATGGCTGCCCAGCGGCGTGACCTTGACCGTCTGCGCCCAGGCTGCGCCGGTGAAGCCGGCGGCGGCAAGAACCGCGGCGGCCAGAACAGATTTCATCCTCATCAAGTCCTCCCCAGGAAAAGTCTCAAACACACCGGAACCCGCCTTTTTGCAGGAACCGGTTGAAAATGCGCGGAGACGGCAAACGATAACGTGGATGTCGCCGCACGCGCCACATTCATAAACACCGGCCGGAGCGGAATATTTCATGGTCCCGGCGACAGGCATTGCCAGCGCCCGCGCCCGCGCCTAAATACTGCGCCGGCCGAAGCAGCATCAGGCGGAGCAGAAATGACGAACCAGCGGACCGACGCCCCCACGGGCGGGCACCGCGCGCGGCTGCGCGCGCTGGTGGAAAGCGAGCGTTTCCGCCATTCGGTGCTCGTCCTGATCGGCGTCAACGCGCTGACGCTGGGGCTCGAGACCTCGGCCGCCACGATGGCGGTGGCCGGGCGGTTTCTGATGATGCTGGACACGGCGATCCTGGCCGTCTTCGTCGCAGAGCTGGCGCTGCGCATCTACGCCCATGGCTGGCGGTTCTTCCGCGACCCCTGGGGCGTGTTCGATTTCGTCATCGTCGGCATCGCCCTGGTGCCGGCGAGCGAGGCGTTCTCGGCGCTCCGCGCGCTGCGCGTGCTGCGCGCGCTGCGCCTCGTGTCCGGCGTGCCGCGTCTGCGCCGGGTGGTGGAGGCGCTGCTGGGCGCGGTGCCGGGGATCGGCGCGATCGGCGGGCTGCTGACGCTGATCTTCTACGTGTTTGCGGTGATTGCGACCAACCTGTTCGGCGGGGCCTTCCCGGCCTGGTTCGGCTCGATCGGGGAATCGATGTACTCGCTGTTCCAGATCATGACGCTGGAAAGCTGGTCGATGGGCATCGTCCGCCCGGTGATGGAGGTCTTCCCCTACGCCTGGGCGTTCTTCGTGCCCTTCATCATCGTGTCCAGTTTCACGGTGCTGAACCTCTTCATCGCCATCATCGTCGACTCGATGCAGACCCTCCACCGGGCAGAGGAAGAGGAAACCCGGGACACGGTTGCCCGTGTCATGCATGCCGAGGCCGGCGAGGTGGAAGGCGAGATTGCGGCGCTGCGCCGCGAGATCCGGGCGCTGCACAAGCTGGTCGCGGAAAAGCTCCGTTAGGTCGGTTCTTCCGGCGGGATTTCGTCCTCGTCCGGCGGCGACGGGGCTGCGGCTTCCTCGTTCTGCCGGCGGCGGAAGCTGCGCACGCTGAACGGGATGGTGGTTCCGTAGACGATGATCAGGCCGGACAGCCCGATCCACGGCTCGGTGATGGCGATGGCGGCCAGGGCCGCGATCCCGGCCATCGCCGGGCGCACCATGCCCTGCGGCACGCGCAGCCGCTTGAAGGAATAGGTGGGGATGCGGCTGATCATCAGCATGGCGACCAGCAGCGTCCACGGTCCGGTGAACAGCGGCGAATGCAGGAGGGCCCAGTCCACCTGCAAGCTGAGGATCAGCGGCAGCAGCACCAGCCCCGCCCCGGCCGGGGCGGGCACGCCGCTGAAGAAGCTGCCGGCCCAGGCGGGCAGGTCCGGATCGGCGGAGGCGACGTTGAAGCGCGCCAGGCGCAGCACGCAACAGACCGCGAAGATCAGCGCGATCACCCAGCCGATGCCGCCGGCGGAGCCCAGCGACCAGAGATAGACCAGCAGCACCGGGGCGACGCCGAACGCGATGGCGTCGACCAGCGAATCGAGCTGGCCGCCGAACTCGGTCGGCCCGCCCATCAGCCGCGCCATGCGCCCGTCCAGCGTGTCCAGCAGCGCGGCGGCGGCGATCAGCAGCACCCCCGCCTTCCAGTTGCCTTCCAGGCCGAAGCGCACGGCGGTGAGCCCGGCGCATAGTCCGAGCATGGTGAGCGCGTTGGGCAGCAGCCGGTTGATCGCGTCCCGCTGGATATGGGCGCGGCGCCGGGCGCGGCCCCGCCGGCGTCGGGGGTACGGGTCGAGAGCCATCAGCGCGCCTCACCCATGCGGTCGAGCCGGTCCGAGTCGAGCCGGGCGAGCACCGTTTCGCCGGCCACGGCGCGCTGGCCCGGCACGACGAGAACCCGCGCGCCGGGCGGCAGATAGACGTCGACGCGGCTGCCGAAGCGGATCATGCCGAACCGCTCTCCCGCCCTCATCGACTGGCCCTCCAACGCCCAGGACAGGATGCGCCGAGCCACCAGCCCGGCGATCTGCACCACGGCCAGCTCCTTGCCGTCCGGCGTGCGGATGCGGAGCGCGCGGCGCTCGTTGTCGATGCTCGCCTTGTCGAACGAGGCGTTGACGAACTTGCCCGGCCGGTAGGCGCTGGCCACGATCTCGGCATCCAGCGGCATGCGGTTCACGTGGCAGTCGAACACGTTCATGAACACGCTGACGCGCTTCAGCGGCGTCTCCGCCATGCCGAGCTCGGACGGCGGCGGGGCTTCGGTCACCTGCTGTATCACCCCGTCGGCGGGGCTGATCACCAGCCCGCCGTCCAGCGGGGTGATGCGGTCGGGATCGCGGAAGAAGCAGGTGCACCAGACGGTGAGCGCGACGCCAAGCCAGCCCAGCGGCTGGGCGATGGCGAACAGCAGCAGCGTGACCACTGCGAAGATCGCGATGAACGGCAGCCCTTCGTTGCGGATCTTTATGTTGAGCGGCGCCTGCACTGTGATCCTCTCGTTATGAAACCCAATTGAATCAATATTTTACCGCGAAATTCAGGGGATGGATATGGTGATCGTGCTGCTGACGGCAAGCCTGAGCCCGTCCGCCCGGCCCCGGTTGACGGCGATCTCGACCAGACCGTTCGCGTTCTCGTACCAGAATGCTTCCCCGGGTTCGACGTCGCCGAACACCCGGCCCGGCGCGATCCGCCGCCCCGCCGCGTGCAGCACGGCGTCGGCGGGAAGGGTGGCGGCGCGCCGCCCGGTCATGGCGTTGCCGTAGGCGTCGATATAGATCACGCGGTCCAGGTCGTCCGGCCAGTCCGGACGGCGGTGCAGGGAACCGTCCAAAGGTGCCGCGGGCACGGCCTCGCCGATCTCGATCATCGCCGCGACCGGGGCGAACAGGTCGCGGCCGTGGAAGCTCGAGCTGAGGCGCGGCGGCGTCCAGTCGATGCGCGTCGCCGCCGTACGCGTGGCCCGCCGGGACACGATCTCGAACAGGCCGTTGCCGGGTCCGACGAAACGCTGCCCGTCCGCCTCGACGATCACCGGCGGCCGGTCGCCGCCGACGCCGGGATCGACCACGGCGAGAAACACCGCGTCGGCGGGAAAGTCGGGCGCGAGCGCCGCCAGCAGATAGGAGGAGGATTGCGCATCGAAGGCCGGCGCGTCCGCGAGCAGTTCGATCACCTGCGCGCCGGGCGCGCGGGCGGCGATGGCGGCCCGCATCTGGCCGACATAGGGGCCGGCCGCGCCGAAATCGGTGAACAGCACGATCATGCGCGCGACTATGACGCGGCGCGCCGGGCTTGTTAAGGGCCGGGGAGGGGCCGGCGATCAGGCGTCGTAGGGACGCACCTGGGCGATGGCGGCCTTGTTGAGGAGCAGGATGGTGTCGTCCTCGTCGACGAACGGGATGAACTGCGCCGGGCCGTTGAGCAGGTCCTGGATGCGCATCGTGGCCTCGACGAAGACATAGCCCATCATCCGGGTCCCGTCGGTCATGGTCACCTGCGCGTATTCGCGCACCTTCGGCACCTTGGGAAAGGCCTGCGGCGGCTCGGACCAGAATTTTCCGGAATGCTTCATCGTGGCGGCTGCGCATGTGAGCGGGACGGGGCCCCGGATGCCCCATTCTGGCCCGCCGGCGGTTAAGGCCGCGTTAAGCAGGGGGGGCCGGGTCCGTCCGCGCCCCGGTGGAAGGGTTTGACTTGGCCTGCGGCGCTGGGTACGAACACCGCCACCATGCTGATCGTGCAGGACATTCAGAACGTACCGGCGGCGGCGCGCGGCGGCGCCCTGGCCATCGGCAATTTCGACGGCGTCCATCTCGGCCACCAGTCCGTGATCGGCGAGGCGCGGCTGCTCGCCCGCGCGATGGACGCCCCCTCCGCGGTGCTGACCTTCGATCCGCATCCGCGGCGCTTCTTCCGCCCGGACGACCGGCTGTTCGAGCTGACCCCGGCGGCGGCCAAGCAGCGCCAGATCGCGGCGCTGGGGGTGGACGCCCTGTTCCTGCTGCGCTTCGACGCGAACTTCGCCGCCATCCCGGCGGAGGAGTTCGTCGCCCGGATCGTGCTCGGGGCGCTGGGCGCGCGGCATATCGTGGTCGGCTACGATTTCGTGTTCGGCAAGGGCCGCGCCGGCGACGCGGACCTGCTGCGCCGGATGGGGGCGGAGGCCGGCGTCGGCGTGACCGTGGTGGACGCGGTGCGCAGCGGCGGCGGCGAAATCTATTCCTCCACCACCATCCGCGGCGCCCTGCGCGAGGGCCGGGTGCGCGACGCGGCGAGGCTGCTGGGCCGGATGTGGGAGATCGAGGGCGAGGTGCTGCACGGCGACGAGCGCGGCCGCCGGATCGGCTTTCCCACCGCGAACGTCGACCCCGGCCAGTACGTCCAGCCGGCCTTCGGCGTCTATGCCGTCCGGGTCGGCATCCCGGCGGGGAAGGGCGGCGAGGTCGAATGGCACCCGGGCGTGGTCAATATCGGCCGCCGTCCCACCTTCAAGGACGGGGATGCGGGGATCGCGGTGGAAGCGCATGTTTTCGACTATGCCGGGGACCTCTATGGCAGGATGCTGCGCATCGCGCTGGTGGATTTCATCCGCCCGGAGCGGAAATTCGACGGGCTGGACGCGATCCGCGCCCAGATTTCGGAAGATTGCGTGACGGCGCGGGCGATGCTGGACGGCGCGCCGCCCGCCGCCGCGGCCGGGAAGGCGGGTTGAGCTGAGATGACGACGGATTACAAGCCCACGGTCTTCCTGCCGAAGACCGACTTCCCGATGCGGGGCTCGTTGCCCGAGCGCGAGCCCGAGATCCTGGCCCGCTGGCAGGCGCAGGACCTCTATGCCCGCCAGCGCGCGGCGGCGAAGGGGCGGGAGAAGTTCATCCTGCATGACGGCCCGCCCTACGCGAACGGCAACCTGCATATCGGCCACGCGTTGAACAAGATCCTGAAGGACGTCATCAACCGCTCGCAGCAGATGCTGGGCAAGGACGCCAACTACGTGCCCGGCTGGGACTGCCACGGCCTGCCCATCGAATGGAAGATCGAGGAGCAGTACCGCGCGAAGGGGAAGGACAAGGACCAGGTGCCGGTGGTCGAGTTCCGCAAGGAATGCCGCGACTTCGCCGCCCACTGGGTCGGCGTGCAGTCGGAGGAATTCCAGCGCCTCGGCGTCATCGGCGACTGGCAGCGCCCCTATACGACGATGACCTTCCCGGCGGAGGCGCAGATCGCCGCGGAGCTGCTGAAATTCGCCGCCTCCGGCCAGCTCTATCGCGGCTCCAAGCCGGTGATGTGGTCCGTGGTGGAAAAGACCGCGCTGGCCGAGGCGGAGGTCGAGTACCACGACCACGAGTCGGACCAGGTGTGGGTGAAGTTTCCGGTCGCGGGGGGCGCGGCGGCGGGGTATCCCGACGGCGCGGCGGTCGTCATCTGGACGACCACGCCGTGGACGATCCCCGGCAACCGGGCGATCTCCTATTCCTCGCGGATCGCCTACGGCCTTTATGAAGTGACCGAGGCGGCGGAAGACAACTGGACGAAAATCGGTGAAAAGCTGGTTCTCGCCGACGCGCTGGCCGCCTCCGTGTTCAAGGAGGCGCGGGTGGCTGCCTACAGCCGGCTGCGCGACGTGCCGGCGGGCGATCTCGTGCAATTGCTCTGCGCCCATCCGCTGCGCGGTCTCGCCGGCGGCTACGCCTTCCACGTGCCGCTGCTCGACGGCGAGCACGTCACGGAGGACACCGGTACCGGCTTCGTCCATACCGCGCCGAGCCATGGCCGCGACGACTTCGATGTCTGGGTGGAGAACCAGGCGGCGCTGGCGTCCCGCGGGATCGAGACGCGCATCCCCTACACCGTGGATGCCGACAGCGCCTTTACCGACGAGGCGCCCGGCTTCACCGGCAAGCGCGTGTTCAACGACAAGGGCGACAAGGGCGACGCCAACGAGGCGGTCATTGCCGCGCTGCGCGAGGCCGGCGCGCTGGCGGCGCGCGGGCGCCTCAAGCATCAGTATCCGCATTCCTGGCGCTCGAAGAAGCCGCTGATCTTCCGCAACACGCCGCAATGGTTCATCGCCATGGGCGACGACAGGGGCGCGGACGGGCTGCGTGCCACCGCGCTCAGGGCCATTGACGACACCGAGTTCTTCCCGTCGGGCGGCCGCAACCGGCTGCGCGGCATGATCGAGACGCGGCCCGACTGGGTGATCTCGCGCCAGCGCGCCTGGGGCGTGCCGATCTGCGTGTTCGTGCGCAGGTCCGATGGCGCGCTGTTGCAGGACGAGACGGTGAACGCCCGCATCGTCGAGGCGTTCCGGGCGGAGGGCGCCGATTGCTGGTTCTCCTCCGACGCATCGCGCTTCCTCGGCAACGACTACAGCCCGGAGGATTACGAGCAGGTGCTCGACATCCTCGACGTCTGGTTCGATTCCGGCTCCACCCACGCCTTCGTGCTGGAGGCGCGCGACGACCTGCAATGGCCGGCGACGCTCTATCTCGAAGGCTCCGACCAGCATCGCGGCTGGTTCCATTCCTCGCTGCTGGAGAGCTGCGGCACGCGTGGCCGCGCGCCTTACGAGGCGGTCCTCACCCATGGCTTCGTGATGGCGGAGGAGGGGGTGAAGATGTCGAAATCGACCGGCAACGTCGTCGCTCCGCAGAAGGTCATCGAACAGTACGGCGCGGACATCCTGCGCATCTGGGTGGTGGCGTCCGACTATTCGGAGGATCTGCGCATCGGGCCGGAGATCCTGAAGCACCAGGCCGACGCCTACCGCCGGCTGCGCAACACGCTGCGCTACCTGCTCGGCAATCTCGACGGATTCGACGAGTCCGAGCGGCTGGCGCCGGAATCGATGCCGGAGCTGGAGCGGTTCGTCCTGCACCGGCTGGCGGAGCTGGACGCGACGGTGCGCCGCGCCTGCGCCGGGTACGACTTCCACACGCTCTTCACCCAGCTCCATAATTTCTGCGCGGTGGAGCTGTCCTCGTTCTATTTCGACGTGCGCAAGGACACGCTCTACTGCGACCGGCCGGACACGGTGGAGCGCCGGGCTGCCCGCACCGTGCTCGACGCGCTGTTCTCCTGCCTCACCGCTTGGCTCGCCCCGGTGATCTGCTTCACGGCCGAGGAAGCCTGGCAGACGCGCTTCCCCGACGCGGAGGACAGCGTGCATCTGCGGCTGTTCCCCGACGTGCCCGGGGGCTGGCGCGACGAGGCGCTGGCGACGAAGTGGCGCCGGGTGCGCCAGCTCCGCCGCGTCGTCACCGGCGCGCTGGAGAAGGCGCGCGCCGAGAAGGTCATCGGCGCGAGCCTGGAGGCCGCCCCGGTGATCTACGTGGACAGCCGGTGGGAAGACCTGCGGGAGTCGGTCGACTGGGCGGACGTCTGCATCACCTCCGACGTGACGTTTTCGGATTTCGCGGCGCACACGGCGCATGAAGGCGAGATTTTCTCGCTGCCGAACGAGGTCGCAGGCGTGGTCGTGGGGTTCGCCCGCGCCGGCGGCGACAAATGCGCGCGCTGCTGGAAGGTGCTGCCCGAGGTCGGGTCCGCCGCCGGGCACGAGCCGCTGTGCCGCCGCTGCGCCGATGCGGTCGAGCATTTCGGGGCGGCGGCCGAATGACTCCCGCCCGGCTGGGCTGGCTCTGCGCCGTGCTGACGCTGGCCGCCGATCTCGTCTCCAAGTGGTGGATCCTCGCCGTGGTGATGAACCCGCCCCGGATCGTCGAGGTCGCGCCGTTCTTCAACCTCGTGCTGGTGAAGAACCGCGGCGTCAGCTTCGGCATGCTCGGCAGCGCGCCCGGGTGGATGCCGTGGGTTCTGACCGTTTTCGCCGTACTGATCGCGATCGCGCTGGCCGTCTGGCTGCGCCGCGCCGACGGACGGCTGCTGGGCTGTGCGCTGGGCGCGGTGATCGGCGGCGCGATCGGCAACGCCATCGACCGGGTGCGATTCGGCGCGGTGGTGGACTTTCTCGACTTTCACGCCTTCGGCTGGCACTGGCCGGCTTTCAACGTGGCCGATTCTGCGGTTGTCGTCGGCGTCGGGCTGCTGGTGCTGGATTCCTTGAAATCCGGGGCACGAAACCCTTAAGATGCTGTGGATAACAAGCGCCGGGCCATCAGGCCGTCCGGCAGGGGAATAGCGGATGAACGGAAACGGAACCAAGCGCGCGTTGCTCGCGGCCGGCGCGGCGCTCTGTCTCGTCGCCCTCGGCGGCTGCGAAGGCACCAAGAACGTGCTCGGCCTGAAGAAGCAGGCGCCGGACGAATTCGCCGTCGTCACCCGGGCGCCGCTGGAGCTGCCGCCCGATTTCGGGCTGCGTCCGCCGAAACCCGGTGCCGAGCGCCCGCAGGAAACCAGTCCGCGCGAACGCGCCCGGGAGATTCTGCTGGGCAAGCCCGGCGGGTCGGAGGCGGGCTCGCTGGAAGCCCAGGCTGTGGCGTCCGGCCGGTATTCGAAGGGCGAGGCCGCGCTGCTGTCGCGGGCGGGCGCGCTGGATGCCAGCCCCGATATCCGTCAGAAGGTGAATCAGGAAGATGCCGCGCTTGCGGCCGCCGGCACCGGGTTCATGGACAAGGTGCTGTTCTGGCAGGAGAAGGAGCCGCACGGCCAGCTGGTCGACGCCGAGAAGGAGTCCCGCCGCCTGCGCGAGGCCTCGGCGCTGGGCGACGCGCCGAACAAGACCGAGATGCCGGTCATCGAGCGTCGCGAGCGCGGCTGGCTCGAAGGCATCATCAACTAGGCTTCCTGCCCCGGGACGGCCGGTCCGGCCCACGCGCCGGTCCGGCCGGCATCACCGCTTCTTGATCCCTTCGTCATTGCAAATGACGGGGACCGGTCCATATTTGCGGGGCGGGGAGGGCTGACCCTTGGCCGTTGCGCGACGGAGGACGACCGGTGCCGAAATCCAGATTCGTTCCTGCGCTGACGCTCGCGGCCGGGGCGATCGCCGTATTGCTGGCGATCGCGGCGGTCCCCGCCCGCGCCGTGGTGTTCAGCCCCAAAACGTTCACCCTCCCGAACGGCCTGCAGGTGGTGGTGGTGACCAACCGCCGGGCGCCCATCGTAATTCACATGGTGTGGTACAAGGTCGGCTCCGCGGACGAGCCGCGCGGCAAGTCCGGAATCGCGCATTTTCTCGAGCACCTGATGTTCAAGGGCACGAAGGCGGTGCCGCCGGGGCAGTTCTCGAAGATCGTCGCGCGCAACGGCGGCGAGGACAACGCCTTCACCACCTCCGACTACACGGCCTATTTCCAGAAGGTCGCCCGCGACCGGCTGGAGCTGGTGATGCGGCTGGAATCGGACCGCATGCGCAATCTGGTGCTGACCGACGAGGTGGTGCTGCCGGAACGCGACGTGGTGCTGGAGGAACGCCGCTCGCGCACCGACAACAACCCCGCCTCGCAGCTTTACGAGCAGGCCCAGACGGCGCTCTTCCTGCATCATCCGTACCGCATTCCGGTGATCGGCTGGAAACACGAGATCGAGACGCTGACGACCGAAGACGCGATGGCGTTCTACCGCCGCTACTACGCGCCCAACAACGCCGTGCTGATCGTCGCCGGCGACATCTCGGCCGCGGAGCTTCGCCCGCTGGCGGAGAAATATTACGGGCCGGTCGCGCGCGGGCCCGAGATCGCCCGCCACCGCACCGCCGAGCCCCCCCGTCACGCGGCCGCCCGGCTGGAGATGGAGAGCCGGCGCGCCGGCCAGCCGAGCTG
Organism: Alphaproteobacteria bacterium; assembly: GCA_009377375.1. GTDB lineage: Bacteria > Pseudomonadota > Alphaproteobacteria > MPNO01 > UBA2964 > WHUE01. The sequence continues at coordinate 25,726 of WHUE01000037.1, forward strand.
GACCCGCAGCTACCTCGCCCCCAGCTACCGGACGGCGGAGGGCCAGGAGGCCTACGCGCTGGAGGTGCTGGCGGAGATTGTCGGCGGCGGCGCCACGTCGCGGCTGTACCGTCGCCTGGTGGTGGAGCAGGGGGTCGCGTCCTCGGCCGGGGTCTGGTACGGCCCCAACGATTACGACCGGAGCACGTTTTACATTTCGGCAACCCCGCGCGGCGATGCCAGCATCGTCAGCCTGGAACAGGCGGTCGAGGCGGAGTTCGCCGGGCTGCTCAAGGACGGCGTGACGGACGCCGAGGTGGAACGCGCCCGCAACTCGCTCATCGCCAGCGCGACCTATGCCCGGGATTCGCTGGGCGCCGCGCCCAACGTGATCGGCCGCGCGCTGACGACCGGCGGCAGCATCGAGGATGTGGAGAGCTGGCCCGACCGCATCCGCGCGGTCACGCCGGAGCAGGTGACGGCGGCGGCGCGCGCCCTGTTCCTGCCCGCCCGGTCGGTCACCAGCGTGCTGCGTCCTACGCCCAAGCCTGTTCCGCCGAAGGACGGCAAGTCATGAGAAGCAGGCTGCGCGCAGCGGTCGCGGTTGCGGTCGCGCTGGTTTTCGCCGCACCGGCGCTCGCCATGCCGGTGGAAAAGGTGACCAGCCCCGGCGGCATCACCGCCTGGCTGGTGCGCGACACCTCGGTGCCGGTGATCTCGGTCAGCTTTTCCTTCGCCGCCGGCGCGGTGATGGACCCCGAAGGCAAGGAAGGCCGCGCCGTGATGGTTGCCAGCACCATGGACGAGGGGGCCGGCGACCTGGATTCGCAGGGTTTCCAGGGCAAGCTGGAAGATATATCCGCGTCCCTGCGCTTCAGCGCCGGGCGCGAGCGGTTCACCGGCGCGCTGCGCACCCTGTCGGCGCGCCGCGACGAGGCGTTCGGACTTCTGCGCCTCGCCCTGACCGCGCCGCGCTTCGACGAGGAGCCCGTGGGGCGCATTCGCGCCCAGATCGTCTCCGGCCTGCAGCGCAAGGCGCACGATCCCGACCATATCGCCGGCCGGGCCTTCGTCGCCGCCGCGTTCCCGGACCACCCCTACGGCCGCCCCTCGGACGGCACGGTCGAATCGCTCGCCCGGATCGCCCCCGATGACCTGCGCGACTTCGTAAAGAAATACCTCGCCCGCGACGTGCTGCATATCGGCGTGGTCGGCGACATCACCGGCGACGAGCTGGCGAAGCGGCTGGACCGGGTGTTCGGCGCGCTGCCGGGAAAGGCGGAGCCCTTTATCGTCCCCGAAATCTCGCCCAGGGGCGCCGGCGAGCGCATCGTGATCGAGCGCAACATCCCGCAGAGCGTGGTGATGTTCGGCCAGAAGGGGCTCAGGCGCGACGATCCCGACTGGTACGCGGCCTATGTGATGAACCGCATCCTCGGCGGCGGCGGGTTCTCGTCGCGGCTGACCGAGGAGGTGCGCGAGAAGCGCGGCCTCGCCTATTCGGTCTATTCCTACCTCAACCCCTATGAGCACAGCGCGCTGATCATGGGCGGCACCGCCACCCAGAACGCCCGCGTCGCCGAAAGCCTGCGCATCATACGCGCCGAGTGGCGGCGGATGGCGGAAGAAGGCGTGACCGGGGAAGAACTGGCGCAGACCAAGACCTATATCAACGGCTCGTTTCCGCTCCGCCTCGACTCGAGCAGCCGCATCGCCTCCATGCTGACCACGATTCAGGTGGAGGAGCTCGGCATCGACTATATCGAGCGCCGGCCGGCGCTGATCGACAAGGTGACGGCCGCCGATGTCAGGCGCGTGGCGCAGCGGCTGCTCAGGGACAGCGAGCTTCTGGTCGTCGTCGTCGGCAAGCCGGAAGGGCTGGCGACCGGGCAGTAACGTGCCGGGCCGGCGAAAGGGGCAGTCAGAACAGCCCCAGCCCTTTGCGGATCAGGTTCAGCCCGATCAGGAACAGGAAAATCAGAAGCCCGGTGCGAAAGCGCTCCTGGCTCAGCCGGTCGCGCAGGAACTGGCCGCTCCGCATGCCGATCAGCGCCGGAATCAGCCCGGCGGCCGATATCGGCACGTTGGTCGTCGTCAGCCCGCCCTGCCAGACCAGCGCCGCCGTCCACACCGTGCCGGTCAGCAGGAACGCGATTCCCAGCGCCTGGACGAAGGCGTCCTTGTGGAGACCCAGCGCCTGAAGGTAGATGACGATCGGCACGCCGAGCGAGCCGGTGGTGCCGCTCAGCAGCCCGGAGATCAGGCCCACCGCCGGGGCGACGACGGGGATGCTGCGCTCGCCGATGCTGAACTGCACGGCGAACAGGTTGATCGCGGTGTAACAGCACACCACCACGCCAAGGGCGGCCAGCAGGAAGGACGGATCGACGGCGTAGAGCGCCATCGTCCCCAGCCAGACGCCGATCCCGCTCATCAGCAGCATCGACCAGTAGCGCCTGAGCAGCGCCTTGAGGCGCCCGCCGCGCACCGCCTGCATGACGTTGGTGACGATCACGGGCACCAGCAGCAGCGGGATCGCGACGCGGATCGGCAGGACCGACGACATCACCGCGACCGAAACCAGCGGCAGGCCCAGCCCGAGCACGCCCTTGACCACGCCGCCGGCGAAAAACGCGACCATCACCATGGCGAATGAGAACGCGTCCACGCCGTGCCTGCCCCGGAGAGTCCCTGATGACGAGAGTGCGGGACAAGGGCTTAAACCACGCCCCGTCCCCTGTCGAGGGCGGTTATCCCCAGCCCCTGCGGCGGCAATTCTTCACCGACTCGCCGCGATGGTCTAAGCTTCACGAAAGGAACCACCCATGTCCTATGTCCACCTCGCATCGACCTGCTTTTCGGAGGCGCTGGGTACCCACGGGCTGGACCGCGCGGTCTACGATTCGCTGATCGTCCGCGCGGTCGAGGCGCTGGAGGGCCTGCGCGCCCGCCATGCCGACGGCTCGCTGCCGCTGCTGCGCCTTCCCGCCGCCCGCGACGACCTTGCCGCACTGAAGCCGGTCGCCGAGGATTACCGGGCGCGGTTCGAGGAGGTCGTGGTGCTGGGCACCGGCGGCTCCAGTCTCGGCGGCAGGACGCTGTGCCGGCTGTCGGAGGATGCCTCCGCGCCCCGGTTGCGCTTCGAGGACAATGTCGATCCGCACACCTTCGATGCGCTGTTGAAGGAGATCGACCCGGCGAAGACCGGGTTCGTCGTCATCTCCAAATCCGGCTCCACGGCGGAGACGATGACCCAGTTCCTGGTCTGCCTGGCGGCGATGAAGGCCGCGCTGGGCGATGGCGCGGCGGCGCATTTCACCGCCATCGCGGAGCCGGGCGACAGCGTGCTGCGCCGGCTCTGCGCGAAGTTCGGCATCGATGTGCTGGACCACGATCCCGGCGTCGGCGGACGCTACTCTGCGCTGTCGCTGGTCGGGCTGCTGCCGGCGATGATCGCGGGGCTGGATGCGGCGGCGGTGCGCGCGGGCGCGCAGGGCGTGCTCGACCTCGCGCTCGGCGCGGACGATCCGGAAACCGTGCCGTCGGCGGTGGGCGCGGCCATCGCTGTCGGGCTCGCGCGCGAGAAGCGGATAAGCCAGTCGGTGCTGATGCCCTATGTCGACCGGCTGCGCGAGTTCGCGCTGTGGTACCGCCAGCTCTGGGCCGAAAGCCTGGGCAAGCGGGGCCAGGGCACGACGCCGGTGGACGCGCTGGGCACGGTGGACCAGCACAGCCAGCTCCAGCTCTATCTCGACGGGCCGCGGGACAAGATGTTCACGGTGGTGATGCTGGCCTGCGCCGGCACGGGCGCGCGCATCGACCCGGCCCTGGCGGACGACGATGCGCTCGGCTACCTAGCCGGGCGGACCGTCGGCGACCTGATGGACGCCGAACAGCGCGCGACCGCGCGCACGCTGATCCGCAACAACCGTCCCACCCGCATCTTCCGGCTGGAGACGCTGGACGAGGCGACGATGGGCGCGCTGATGATGCATTTCATGCTGGAGACCATCATCGCCGCGCACCTGCAGCAGGTCGATCCTTTCGACCAGCCGGCGGTGGAGGAGGGCAAGGTGCTGACCCGCGAATACCTGGCCGAAGCCGCACGGGAGGCGGGCGGCGGATGACCATCCGGCTGCTGTCCGAAACGACGATCAACCGCATTGCCGCGGGCGAGGTGGTGGAGCGTCCCTCCTCGGCGGTGAAGGAGCTGGTGGAGAACGCCATCGACGCCGGCGCGACCCGCATCGAGGTGGCGCTGGAGGACGGCGGGCGCACGCTGATCCGCGTCGCCGACGACGGCTGCGGCATGACGGCGGACGAGCTGTCCCTGGCGGTCGACCGTCACGCGACGTCGAAGCTGTCCGACGACGCGCTGATGGACATCGCGACGCTGGGCTTCCGGGGCGAAGCGCTGCCCTCCATCGGCTCGGTGGCGCGGATGACCGTGACCAGCCGGGCGCGCGGCGCGGGCGAGGGCTGGTCCATCGCGGTCGACGGCGGGCGCAAGGGCGCGCCGCGCCCGGCCGCCATCGACGCCGGCACGCGGGTGGAGGTGCGCGACCTGTTCTTCGCCACGCCGGCCCGGCTCAAGTTCCTTAAGACCGACCGGACCGAGCTCGGCCACGCGCTCGACGTGATCCGGCGGCTCGCCATGGCATTCCCCGAGATCGCGTTCACGTTGTCGGACGAGAAGGGCGCGCGGCTCTCGGTGCAGGCGGCGCAGGGCGATCTGCTGGATGCGCGGCTTTCCCGGCTCGCCGCCGTGATGGGGCGGGAGTTCGCCGACAACGCGCTGGCGGTGGACGCCACCCGCGACGGGGTGCGGCTCGCCGGCTATGCCGGGCTGCCGACGTTGAACCAGGCCTATTCCCGCCAGCAATATCTGTTCGTCAACGGCCGGCCGGTGCGGGACGGGCTGCTGCACGGCGCGGTGCGCGGCGCCTATCAGGATTTCCTCGCCCGCGACCGCCACCCGATGGTCGCGCTGTTCCTCGATGTGCCGACGGGGCTGGTGGATGTGAACGTCCACCCGATGAAGAGCGAGGTGCGGTTCCGCGACGCAGGGCTGGTGCGCGGCCTCATCGTCGGCGCGCTGAAACACGCGTTGGCGGAGGCTGGGCACCGGGCCTCGACCACCGTGGCTGCGGCGGCGCTCGGCGCGCTGCGGCCGGGAAGCGGAGCGCCGTCCTATCCGTTCCCCGGCGGCGGCGCGCGGCTGCCCTATGCGCCGGCGGGGCGGGGCGGGGCCGCGACGGCGGCGATGTACGCCCCGCTGCCGGGCATGGAGGCACCCTCCGCGCGCGCCGACGGGCTGGCCGAGACGCCCGCCGGATTCGAGCCGGAGGCGCTGTCGGCCTATCCGCTGGGCGCGGCGCGGGCGCAGCTGCACGAGACCTACGTCGTCGCCCAGACCGCGGACGGCATCGTCATCGTCGATCAGCATGCGGCGCATGAGCGGCTGGTCTACGAGCGCATGAAGCAGTCGCTCGGTGCGGGGCAGGTGAAGCGACAGGGGCTGCTGATCCCCGAGGTGGTGGAGCTGGAGGAGGACGCCCGCGCCCGACTGCTGGCCCGCGCGGCGCAGCTCGAGGAGCTGGGGCTGACGATCGAGGCCTTCGGCGCCGGCGCGGTGGTGGTGCGAGAGGTGCCCGCGCTGCTGGGGAAGACCGACGTGAAGGGGCTGCTGCGCGACATCGCCGACGACATCGCCGAGCTGGGCGAGGACGTGACGCTGCGCGAGCGGCTGGAAACCGTGTGCGGCACGCTCGCCTGCCACGGCAGCGTCCGCGCCGGCCGCCGTCTGACCGCGGACGAGATGAACGCGCTGCTGCGCCAGATGGAGGCGACGCCCCATTCCGGCCAGTGCAACCACGGCCGCCCCACCTATGTCGAGCTCAAGCTCTCCGACATCGAAAAGCTGTTCGGCCGCCGCTGACACGCGGCCAGGACAGGCAGCGCGCTACTGCTGCGGGCTGTCCGGCCCGTCCCAGCGCAGGTAGACGATGCGCGCGGCGCCGTAGCGGCGCTCGTCCAGCGGTGCGGCGGCGTCGGGGGGGTCGAAAGCTTCCTTCGCCTGCAGCTCGACGACGCAGACCGCTCCCGGCGCGATCCATCCGGCCTCCGCCAGCGCCGTCAGCGCCGGGGCCGCCAGACCGCTGCGGTAGGGGGGATCGAGAAAAACCAGCGTGCAGGACTCGGCCGCGCGCACCGGCCTTGTGCAGTCGCCGCCGAGCACGGTGACGCGCGCCGCTTCGCCCAGGGCGCGCGTGTTGGCGCGGCAGAAATCGAGCGCGGTCCGGTCCTGTTCCATCAGCGTGGCATGCGCGGCGCCGCGCGAGACGGCTTCCAGACCCATCGCGCCGGTGCCGGCAAAGGCGTCGAGCACGCGCGCACCGGTAACGGCGTCCTTGCCGTCCGCGCCGGGTCCGCCATGGACCAGCGTGTTGAACACCGCCTCGCGCACGCGGTCGGCGGTGGGCCGCAGCACGCGTCCCTCGGGGGCGAGGATGCGGCGGCCCCGATGGCTACCGGCGACGACGCGCACGCTTCTCCTCGCTCGTCGGCTTGAGTCCGAACTGGTCGGCGACGACCCGCGACGGCGTCTCGTCCACCGCGTCGCGGGCGAGGTTGCCGAGCTGGAACGGCCCGTAGGCGGTGCGGATCAGCCGGTTCACGCGCAGGCCCATATGTTCCATCACGCGGCGCACCTCGCGGTTGCGCCCCTCGCGAAGGGCGACCGTGATCCAGGCGTTGCTGCCCTGGATCGTGTCCAGCCGGGCCTGGATCGGCCCGTATTTCATGCCGTCGACGGTGACGCCGTTCGCCAGCTTCGCCAGCGCCGGCTCGTCCGGCGTGCCGAAGACGCGGACGCGGTAGCGCCGCACCCAGCCGGTGGCGGGCAGCTCCATCCGGCGCGCCAGCTCGCCGTCATTGGTCAGCAGAAGCAGGCCTTCCGAGGTCAGGTCCAGCCGGCCGACCAGCATCACCCGGGGCATGTGCGCCGGCAGCCGGTCGAACACGGTGGGCCGGCCCTCGGGGTCGCTCGCCGTGCAGATGACGCCCGCGGGCTTGTGATAGCGCCAGACCCGCGGCGGCTCCGGCGCGGCCACCGGCTTGCCGTCGACCCGTACGTCGGAGCTCTCGTCGACCAGCGTGGCCGGGGTGTCTATCCGCTTGCCGTCGACCGAGACCCGTCCGGCCTCGATCATGCGCTCGGCCTCGCGCCGCGAGGCGATTCCGGCCCGCGCCAGCCGCTTGGCGATCCGTTCGCCTGTGCGTTTCCCGTCTTCCGCCATGCTCAGCCCGCCGCATCAATGAAGGCGGCGACGATCCTGGCGTCGCCCGGATCGATGGCGAACTCGGGATGCCACTGCACACCGAGACAGAACCGCTTGCCCGTCGCCTCGATGCCTTCGATCACCCCGTCCGGCGCCGTGGCGTCCACGACGGCGCCGGGAGCGACCTGCTTCACCGCCTGGTGGTGGGCGCTGTTGACGGACATCTCCGCCGCGCCGGTGATGCGGTGCAGCAGCGTGCCGGGGACGATGCGGACCGTATGGCCCGGCTCGTTGCGCGGGTTCGCCTGCTCGTGCGCCAGCGCGTTCGCGATCTCGTCGGGGATGTGCTGGATCAGCGTGCCGCCGAGCACCACGTTGAGAAGCTGCTGCCCCCCGCATATGCCGAGCACCGGCATATCGCGATCGACGGCGCCGCGGGTGATGGCGAACTCGAACGCGGTGCGCCGGTCCTTGGTGGTGACGGTGGCGTGGCGGACGCCGTCGCCGAACAGGGCGGGGTCGACGTCGAACGCGCCGCCGGTGACGATCAGCCCGTCGAGGCGGTCGAGGTAGTCCGCCGTCCGATCCGGCTCGTGCGGCAACGACACCGGCAGCCCGCCATGGTCGGCGACGATGTCGCAATAATTCTCGCGCACCGCATACCAGGGGAACTTCGAGTATCCCCCGGGCGGCTCCGAATCCAGCGTTATACCGATGAGCGGGCGGCGCATGGGCGCAAAGTGACCCTGCCGCCCGCTCCGGTCAAGGAGGCTGTCGCTACTTCTTCTCTCGGTCCTTGATGCCGAGGATCGCTGCCACCTTTTGCGCGATCTCCGGCGGGGTTGCGTAGGCCTCGGCGACGGCGGCGTGGTTCTCCGCGGCGGTGCGCGGCTCGATCACCAGCCGGCGCTTCCTGGCGTCGGCGAGAAAGTCGGGGTCCTTTACCATCTTGGCGAAGGCATCCGACAGCGCCGCGACGCGCGCCTTGGGCGTATCCGGCGGCAGGAAGAAGGCCTGGCCGAGCTGAAGCGTGGTGTCGATCAGCGCCAGCATCTTCTTGTTCTCGTCGGTCTTCATCAGGTCCTTGAGCCGGGGCACGTCCTTGAGCTCGGGAACGGGCGGCCCGAGGGTGAAGAAGAATTTCAGCTTCCTGTCGCGAATCCAGTCGCCCTTGGCGCCGACGAAGCCCTCGTAGAAGTTCGCGCGGCCCTGCACCTCGCCGCTCTCGATTGCCAGGTTGATCTCTCCGCCGCCCTTGTAGCCGCTGACGACCTTGTATTTGGTGCCCAGCAGATGGTTCATCAGCGTCGGAATCTGGAAGTTCTGGGAGCCTTTGCCGGTCGCGCCCATGATGACTTCGGTCTTCTTCATCTTCTCGACCGTGTCGGCTTCCACCGTATGCCACACCGCGCCGCAATAGCCGCGCACGGCGACCGAGCCGATCCACTCGAACTTGCGCGGGTCGTAGCGCGCCTTGCGCAGCAGCGGCAGCGACATCGTGCCGGGGTTGATCTCGGCCAGCATGGTGCCGTCCTTCGGCGCGGCATGCATCATGAAGGCATTGGCCGTCACCCCGCCCGCGCCGGGCCGGTTCTGAAGGACCGCCGTCGGCTTGCCCGGGATGAACCGCGGCAGGTGCTGTTCGACGATCTGCGCATAGAGATGGAACGTGCCGCCCGGGCTGACCGGCACGACGACGGTAATGGTCTTGTCCTTGTAGAAATCGGCGATCTCGTCCGCGCCGGCCGGCATGGCGGCGACGGCGCCGAGCGCGCCCAATGCGAATGCGGCCGCTGTTCTTGCGATCATGACTGCTTCTCCCTGTTGCCCGCGCCCGGGGGTGGCCGGGACGCGCCTCCTCTTCGACAGGTAAATGTGACACGCGCCGGAAAGAAAAAGAAGCGCCCCCGCGAGACGGCGCTTCGGTGGCCTGCTTGTATGGCGCGACGCTATTTTTTCTTCAGGCCGAGGATGTCGGCCAGCTTTTTCGGCACTTCGGGCTTCACGTCGTAGGCCTCGGCGATGATCGCCTCCACCTTCCGGTATCCCTGGGTGATGATCGGAACCTTGCGCTTCTCCGCCTCGGCGAGGAATTCGGGATCCTTCAGGGTCGCGGCAAAGGCCGCCCGCAATATCTCCACCTGCGCCTTCGGCACACCCTCCGGCAGGTGGAAGGACTGGCCGACGTTGAACCCGACCTCGAGCAGCTTGTACATCTGCCTGTTGATGTCGCCCTCGATCTTGTCGACAAGCCGCGGCACCTGCGCAACCTCCGGCCGCGTCGGGCCCAGCGTGGCGAAGAACTTGATTTTCTTGTCCCGGATCCAGTGCGGCTGCGCGCCGGTGTAGCCGGAATAGAAGTTGCCGCGGCCCTGCACCTCGCCGCGCTCCATGGCGATGTTGATGTCGCCGCCGCCCTTGTAGCCCGCGATCACCTTGTACCTGGTGCCCATCGCCGCGTTCATGAAGGTCGGAATCTGGTAGTTGAGCGAGCCGACGCCGCTCGACCCCATGATGACCTCGGTCTTCTTGTGGCTTTCCAGCGTGTCGGCCTTGACGTCGTGCCAGACCGCCAGCGTATAGGTGCGGACGGCCGCGGTGCCGAGCCATATGAATTTCCGCGGATCGAACGCGACCTTGCGCAACAGCGGCACGACCACGGAACCCGGATTGATCTCCGCGATGACCGTGCCGTCCCTGGGCGCGGCACTGGCCATATAGTTCGATGCCGTGACGCCGCCGGCGCCCGGCCGGTTCTGCGTGATGACGGCCGGCGTTCCGGGCACGTGCTTGCCGAGATGGCGCGCGACGAGTTGGGCGTAGATATGAAAGGTGCCGCCGCTTCCCGCCGGCACGACGACGGTGATGGTCCGGTCCTTGAAATCGGCCGCATTGACGGCCGGCGCCGCGAGGCCAAGCGCCAGCGCGACGGCGGAAAAAGCACCAGACAACGATACGTGTTTCACGGCATCCTCCCTTTTTTCTGAGCGCCGGAGCGCCCCTTACCGTGCGGTTAGTTTAGGGATATCGGCCCCGCCTGCCTAGCCGTCCTGTCCGCGGTCTTGCCGCGCGGGTCGTCTCTGCCATGATGCGGAGTGTGTGAATGGCCGGAAGGGGAGGACATCATGGCGTTCGAATGCTGGCGCGGCGTCGTCGGAATCATCAAGCCTACCATGCGGCCCGGCGGGCTGGAGGACATGATCCGCATGCTGCCGGAGGGCATCGGCGTGCTGGGTCTCTACAACGACATCCGCCGCGGCACGGTGGAGGAGTTCGAAAAGGTGATGGCGGATTACGACGCCAACATCGCCCGGCTGGCCGACCAGAAGGTGGACATGATCCACCCGGAAGGGGCGCCGCCCTTCATGGTGCAGGGGCTGAAGGGCGAGGCGAAGCGCATCCGGGCGTGGGAGCGCAAGTACGGGATTCCGGTCTTCACCTCCGGCACCAACCACATCCGCGCGATGAAGGCGCTGAAGATCAGGAAATTCGTCGGTGCGACCTATTTCCCCGGCGGCATCAACGACACGTTCTCGCGCTACTTCCGCGACGCCGGGTTCGAGCCGCTGGCGATGGAAGGCATCGACGTGAAGTTCGACCAGGTCCAGAACCTGTCCTCGCACCAGGTCTACGCCCATGTGAAGCGGGCGTTCCTGAAGCATCCGAAGGCCGACGGCATCTACATGCTGGGATCCGGCTGGCAGGTGCTGGACGTCATCGACATGCTGGAGCGCGACCTCGGCGTGCCGGTGGTCCACCCCATCCCCGCGCGGGTGTGGGAAATCCAGCGCCGGCTGCACATATTCGAGCCGCGCGAGGGCTTCGGGCGGCTGCTCGCGACGATGCCGAAGGGCTAGAGCATGATTGTCCGAGGACTCAGGCGTCGACCTTCGCGCTGGCCAGGAAGTTCGCTTCCTCGGCCAGCCACAGGTCGCCATAGGCGACGTCGCGCCAGTCGTCGAACCACGGCCCGCCGCGGGTGAAATGGACCACATCCGGATGGCCCGTCGCCGGCGGTTCGGACCAGCCATCGAGCCAGTTCCAGGTTTCCGGCACCGCGCCGATGAGGTCGTCCTCCAGCCACTGGAAGCGGTGCAGGAACGACCCCGCCTGGCTGTTCACCACCTCCGGCGTCAGCGCCGCGTTGGCCGGGTGGCCGCAATTGTAGAGCACCATCGAGGACCAGTTCTTGCGCGGATAGACCGTCTGCTTCTGGCGGTCCATCTTCCAGTCCTCGCGCGGGCGGTGGTCGTGATGGACGCACATCACCGCGAAGCGGTCGTCGCGCAGCGCGACCAGTTCGGCGATGTCGCCGAGCCACAGGAAGTCGCAGTCGCAGAACAGCGCCCAGCCCTTGTAGCCTTGCAGATAGGGCACGAAGAAACGGGTATAGGTGAACTCGGTCGAGGCCAGCGGGTCGGCGTCGCGGGTATAGAGCCCGGCGTCGCGCAGCGCCTGCCGCTTGATCGGCATGACCTCCACCGGGATGCCGGCGCGGCGCTGCAGCGAGTGGCGGCAGACCTGAAAGGCGATGTCTTCGCGCGAGTCCCAGCCGACATGGACGGGAAAGGGCATGTGCGTCATGGAATGTCCTTCCGGGGCCTGTTGTGCCCCACGGTTATGTCCGGAGCCGTATCCTCGAGATCGGCCCGGAGGCGCGCGAAGGCGCCGGTCCAGTCGCCATCGGCGTCCTGGCGGTAGACCGGCATGGCCGGGAACCAGGGCGAGACGTCGCCCGATGCCATCCAGCGGAACTCCGGCGGGTTCGGCACCAGGATGCGGCAGACCCGCCTCCGCGCCGCCGCCAGATGGACGTTGGTGTTCGAGACGCAGACATGGCCGGTCAGCAGCCCGACCAGCCCCAGCATGTCCTCGATGTCGGCGTTGAGTTCGGACAGGTCGAGCACGGCGCGGCCGAGCGCGGCGGAGAACGCCTCCACCTCGCCCTCGTCCGGCGCGCGCTGCAGTACGACGACGCGCGCGTCCAGCGGGCGCAGCGCGTCGGCCAGCATCGCCGCCGGCGATTCCTTGAACAGCAGGTTCTGGCGGTTGCGCGTGCCGGCGCGCCAGGTCACGCCGATCCAGGGCGGCGGTCCGAAGGCGGTGAGCCGCTCGCGCAGCGCCGCCTCGCGGTCGGGCAGGGCGTCGAGCGCGACCGATGGCGGGGTGGCGGTCGAGCCCAGCACCGCCGGCAGATCGCCGACCGCGACCGTGAAATCGTAGCTCTCGCCGGGCGCGTCGGCGTCGAGGATGCGGCAGATCCTGGCGCGCTCCAGCATCGCGCGCAGCCTGGGGTCCGGCCGGCAGGCAATTTCCGCCCCGCGCGTGGCCAGCGCCGGCAGGAAGCGCAGGAAGAACAGCTCGTCGCCGATCCCCTGGTCGGGCAGCACCAGCACCCGGCGCCCGGACAGATCGGCGGGCAGGGGGGCGCGGTGGAAGGCCGGGCCGGCCCCGGCCCCGGCCATGCTGTCGCGTGCCCTGTAATCCTGCCAGCCGCCGGTGAAATCGCCGGCGAGCAGCCGGCATGTGCCGCGGCCGAACAGCGCTTCGCGATGGTCCGGCGCGCGCATGAGCGCGCGGTCATAGGCAACCGCGGCGGCGCCGAGATCGCCCGCCTGTTTCAGCGCGTGGCCGAGATTGGCGCGGGTGTCGGCGCAGTCCGGGTCGAGCGCCGCCGCCTTCTCGAACAGTGGCACGGCGTCGCGCGGCTTGCCCGCCATGCACAGCGTATTGCCTAGATTGACCACCAGCGCCGGCGAGTCCGGGGCGGCAATCAGCGCCCGGCGCAGCACCGCGACGGCATCCGCCGTTCGGCCGGCGCGGGCCAGTGCCGCGCCGTACTCGCCGTCCAGCGTATCGTCCTCCGGCGTGGCGCGGCGCGCGGCTTCGTATTGCGCGGCCGCCTCGTCCGGTGCGTCGGCGGCGAGCAGGGCGCGGGCGAGGTTGAGACGGGCGTCGCGCCGGCCCGGCGCCGCGGCGATCGAGGCGCGCCAGGCGGCCATCGCCTCTTCCGTGCGGCCGGCCTCCGCCAGCGCGTTGCCGAGGTTGAGCTGCGCCGCGGCGGCGGCGGGGTCGAGCGCAACCGCCCG
>WHUE01000038.1 GCA_009377375.1 Alphaproteobacteria bacterium
AGAGATTGTAGATGACTTCATCTGCAGACAGTCAGGAGCCATGTTCAGGGCAACGGAAGCACTCGGAGGGAGTCTTTCGAGTAGCAGGCTCATGAGTCTGTCCGGCGTGTTCAATCACTACCGAAACCAGCATTGCAGCTTATTTCGGAGGGTGCTGTTTCTCCTGGACTGACCCGTTGGCGGACCAGCTGCGGAGACACGTGCAGCGCCTGCGGCGGCATCCGTTGCTTCCCGCATTCCAGATGCAAGGTTCGACCTTCTCCCCTCCGGTCCCTCGTTCATACCTGCTCGCGACCGAGGTTGATGTCGAGCACGGCACCATCGAGGCCGGTATACCCGGCAAAGCCCAGCGCGTCGCTGACGCTCGCGGCCGGACCGACGACGGCGCAGCCGCATTGCTCCACCAGAAACTCCGTTTCCAGCGCGATGAGCAGGTTGTCTTCGACGACAAGCACGCGGGGCAGGTCCTGCTCAGACACCTGTACCGCCCCGTCCTCTGCCGCCTCAGGCGCTCTCGTGCTGCGAGCCTCCTGCATACACCGGGCCCGCACGTGGCCCAGCGGGAAGGAAAGCCGGCATCGTACGCCTTCCGGAAGGAAGTCGAGCTCTGCCGTGCCGTGACCGGCTGCGCGCTGGATGAGCCGGGATCCAAATCCGCGCCGCGCAGGCACGGACGCGGCGGGGCCGTCGCGCTCCCTCCACTCCAGTCGCAGGGTCGGCTTTCCATCGGCAGATGTGACCTTCCAAGCCAGCTCCACCCGGCCAGAAGGAACGGAAAGGGCGCCGTATTTGACCGCGTTGGTGGAAAGTTCGTGGACCACCAACGCTAGCGTGAGCACGAGGTTCCCCGGCAGCTTTACGGCGGGCCCGGTCAGCGTCACGGTGCCCGCGTCGCGCCGGACGAACGGCCGCAGCACCGCGTCGACGAGCCGCGCGAGGTCGGCGGCATTCCCGTCGGCACCGAGCTGCTGCGTGGCGGCCAGGGCGTAGAGGCGCTGCTTCAAGGACCGCCAGAAGCGGTGGAGCGAGTCGCATTGAGCGACCGTCGCAGACCCAATGCCCAGCACCAGGGCAAGCAGGTTCCGCGCGCGGTGATGAAGCTCCTGCACGACCAGCCGGTGCTGTTCCTCCCGCAGGACTTCCTCGGTCACGTCATGGACCACGCTGGCGATGCGGCAGACGCGCCCGGTGTTCCTGTCCCGCTCCGGTCGGCCATGCAGGCGCAGCCAGCGAAGACTGCCATCCGCGGCCACGACACAGATGGTGTTGATGACCTCCTCGCCTGCTAGAAGTCTCCGCGTCCACCTTTCGACTTCCGGCAGATCGTCCTGGTGAGCGAGCAGCGCCAGACACCCGGCCCCCGATGCCTGCTTCGGCCAACCGAGCCGCTCCAGCAGCCGGTCGCCCACCGACCATTCGAGCTCCATCGACCCGTCGCCCTTGACCCGGTAGCTGTAGGCAGCGTCCGCCGCGAGCGTCAGCAGCGCCCGGTACTGTTCCTCTCGCTCAGACTCCGTCACTTCACTCGGCACTGCCATTGTTCCTGCTGCCGCCGTCGTCGTCGGCGCTGTCTCATGGGCGCAGCCGGCGAGCAGAGGGATCGCTGATGTCGGCGCAAGGCCGGGTACGATCGCTAATGTCGGGGCAAGGCCGGGTAGATGTCTCCGACGTCCGTCCATCGCTACCGCGATGCCGGCGCCGCCAGCGGCGCGATCGCCGGTGCTGCTGTCGCAGGCAGCTGACGCCGGAAACGCCATGCCTGGGCCGGCTTGCTGAATGGTTCGTTTCATTATCTCTTCTTCAAAGGAGGCGCCGGACCGCGTCCGGCGGCGTGGTCGCCAGTGGGCGGAACCTTATGAAGAGACGATGAATCGCCATAGTGTCGGAAACTACTCATCTTGATCCGCCGGGCGATATCCGGACAATATCTCCCGATCCGTTCATGCTGGCCGCGCCGGGCGGACAGCTCTCATAAGGGAAGCCGTGCCATGGGAAAGAAGGTTCTTCAGCCCGCCTCGGTCCAGGCGAAGGGAAGCTACAGCCCGGGATGGGAGGTCTCCGGCGGGCGGATCATCTACGTGGCCGGGCAGATCCCGTGGGACGCGGAAGGACGGACGGTGGCCAAGGGGGATGTCGCCGGGCAGACGCGCCAGGTGTTCGAGAACATCCGCGCCGTGCTCGCCGAGGCGGGGGCGACGCTGGACGACGTCGTCAAGATCACCGTGTTCGCGGCGGATATCCGCTACCGCGACGAGATCAACCGGGTCCGCACCGAGACCTTCAAGCCGCCCTATCCCGCGAGCACGCAGGTGGCCGTCGCCGCCCTCGTCGACCCGGAATGGCTGGTGGAGATCGAGGCGGTCGCCTTCGTGCCCGACTGAGGGGCGCGCCCTTGCAACGCGGCAACAGAGGGGAGGACCGGCCATGCCCAAATTCCTGACCGAGGCGCAGGTCGCCGCCTATCGCGCGGAGGGGTTTCTCGCGCCGCTCGACCTCTATACGCGGGACGAGGCGGCGGGGCTGCGGCGGCGGTTCAACGCGGTGGAGGAGGAGATCGGCGGCGATCCGGGGCGGCGGTTCCGGGTGAAGGCGCATCTGCCCTTCCCCTGGCTGTGCGACGTGGTGCGGAATCCGCGCCTGCTGGACGCGGTGGAGGACATCGTCGGGCCGGACATCCTGTGCTGGGGGTCCACCTTCTTCGTCAAGCGGCCGGAGGACGGGCGGTTCATCTCGTGGCACACCGACAGCTTCTTCTACGGCACGGCGCCGAACGAGACGCTGACGGCCTGGGTGGCGTTCAACGAATCGGATCTGGTGTCGGGCTGCGTGAAGTTCGTCCCCGGCACCCATATCGGCCCGCCGGCGGTGCACGAGCTCCGTCCCGACCCGCTGAACATGTCGAGCAACGGCCAGACGGTGGTGGACGTGGACGAGAGCCGGGCGGTGGACGCGATCCTGCAGCCGGGGCAGTTCTCGCTGCACCATGAAAGCGTGGTGCACGGATCGCGGCCCAACCTGTCGGACCATATCCGCATCGGGCTTTCCATCCACTACTGTCCGCCGGAGGTGCGCGAGCCCCGCTTCGACGGCGCGACCGCGATGCTGTGCCGGGGCGAGGACCGGCTGGGCCACTGGCTGCCGGACCCGGAGCCGGCGCGCGAATACGACCCCGCCTGCATCGCGCTGATGGACCGCACGCTGAAAACCTTCCAGCAGGCCACCAACGAGAAGATCGGCGCGGGCGGGCGCCGCTAGGCGGGGGCCGTGGCGCTCACTTCTCCGCGATCTTCGCGAGGCGCTCGATCAGCTCGTCGGGCTCGTTGCGGGCGAGGAAGGCGCCGAACTCGTCGCGCTTGGTGACCAGCAGGCTGACGCCCTCGACCTTCACGTCGATCATGCGGAACGCGCCGCCGTCCTTGCTCACGCGGATGCCGACGGCGACGGGCTGCTTCTGGTCGCCGCCGCTGATCGCGGTTTCCACCAGCGTCTGGCCGCCCGGCGCGGGCTGCGCCTTCAGCACCTCGAATTTCTCGCCGCCGTATTCGGCGAACCGCGTGGCGTAGATGCTGGCGACGTAAGCCGGGAATATCTCGAGATAGCGCTTCCGCTCGTCCTCGCCGAGCCGGCGCCAGTGACGCCCCATCACGAACCGCGCGATGGTCGTCGTGTCGAACGCCTCGACGAAGATCCCCTGCAGCTTCTTCTGGCGGTCCTCGGATGCGGGCCGGGTCGATTTCAGCACGTCCACCACGTCCTGCCCCACCTTGCCCACGAAGGCCTCGGGGGTGTCGCTGGCGGCGGCCGCGGCCGGTCCCCACGCCGTCAGCAGGACCAAAAGGCACAGCAGGACGGGCGGCGCCCGCCGGCGGCGTCCGGATCGGTCGTGCAACCTGGGTCGAGTCATGGTTTGCTCCTGCGCCTGTTGAAGAACAGCGGCCTGATGCGGGACCGGCGTCGGATCGCTATTCATATGGGTCGAACAGGGCACGGAGAAAACCCGCGGCTGGAATCAAGCCGCAGCGCGGCGGAACAGGAGGAATGCGGCGATGGCCGACTGGATGGAAACCCACCGCGCGGTGGCCTTTCCGTGGAACTGCGATCACATGGGGCATCTCAACGTGCGCTGGTACGCGCATTTTTTCGACGACGCCGGGTTCCACCTGTGGAGCCGGATCGGGGTGAGCCACGCGACGCTGGCAAAGCGCGGCCTGGCCACGGTGATCGCGAAGAGCACGACCGAATTCCTGCACGAGGTGCGCGCGGGCGAGCTGGTGGTGGTCGAAAGCGCCTTCACCCGGCTCGGCGGCAAGAGCCTGGACTGCATGCACCGGATGCGGAACGCCGAGACCGGCGCGCTCTGCGCCACGCAGCACGCGGTCGAGGTGTTCTTCGACCCGGAGGCGCGTAGCCCCTGCCCCATTCCCGACGACCTCCGCGCCGCGCTGGAAGCGGTGCTGGTCGCGCCCGATTCCTGATCAGGCGATCTCCGGCCAGAGCCCGTGCCCGGCGAGAAAGGCTTCGACCAGCGCGTCGAAGGCGGCCGGCTGCTCGAGGTTGCAGAGATGGCCCGCCCCCGGAATCAGGCGGTGGACCGCGCCGGGGATCAGCGCGGCGGTCCGCGTCGCGCCCTCCAGCGAGAGGTCGTGCTCGCCGTTGACGATGAGGATCGGCATGGCGAGGGACGGGACCTCCGCCGCCAGGTCGACGCCGTCGAACGCCTCGAACAGCCGCGCGATGGCGGCGCCGGAGAGCCGCGCGCTGTCGTCCGTCAGCATCCCGCAGAGATGCCGGCCCGCCCCGGTCGCGGCGAAGCCGGGCGCGAACAGCTCTTCCAGATGTCGGGCGCGGTAGGCCGCGACGCCGTCGCGGCGGTAGCCCTCGATGCGGGAATCGTAGCTCTTTCCCCGGAACGCGTTGCCGCCGATCAGCACCAGCGCGGGAAAGGCGTCGGGCGTGTCCGCCGCCAGGCGAAAGGCGAGCTTGGCGCCGATGCTGGCGCCCATCAGTACGGCGCGGCCGATGCCTTCCGCCGCCATCGCCGCGCGGATGTCGCCGGCGACCTCGTCGAAGGCATAGCGCGTCTCCGGCTTGTCGGAGCGGCCGTAGCCGCGCAGGTCGACCGCCAGCAGGCGGAACCGGACCTCCAGCCGGGCGGTCTGGTAGAGCCACATGCGGTGGTCGCAGGGGTTGGCGTGGATCAGCACCATCGCCGGCCCGTCCCCCGCCGTCTCGTACCGGATGCGCACCCCGCCGTTCGTCGCCCAGGACATTCCCGCCAGCCCCGGCTCAGAACAGGTAGCGCGCGCCGACCAGGAAATCGTGGGTGACGAACTCGCCCTCGAAAACCTCGCCGGCCGCATCGGCGAATTCCGGCTCCAGCACCGCGAACAGGCGGTAGGACAGGTCCACCAGCCAGCGATCGCTCACCGCGACGGTGGCGCCGACGCCGAGCTGCCAGGCGAACGCGATCGCGCTGTCGTCGAACGTCGCCGCGCCGGCCGCCTTCACGTCGCTGTAGGCGACCCGCGCCGCGCCGACGCCGCCGAGCACGAACGGCCTGACCCGGCTGTCGAGATCGAATTCCCAGGCCGCGTTGAACATCATCGCCATCGCGCCCAGCGTGCCCTCCCCCGGCCGGCTGCCGGCGGCGACGCCCAGAGATCCGGCATTCGTCACGTCCAGCGTGTCCACGCCGGCCTGCCGGTACGCCAGCTCGAACTCCAGCCTCAGCCCGTTTTCCAGCCGCGTCCCGACGGTCCCGGCGAGGTGGAATCCCGCCTCCGTTTCGGCGTCGATATCGAGCTGCACGCCGCTGTTCCCCGCATCCTGCACGACGACCACGCCCAGCACGCCACCCACGTAGAAGCGCTGGCTGGCCTCGCGGCCGGCCGGCGTGCGGTCGACGGGCATGCCGGGCGTGCCCCGGCGTGGGGGCATCCCCTGCGGCGGCGCCGGCGGCGCCTGCGCAATGGCGGGAACGGGATCGGCGCGCCGAACCTCCGGTGGCGGCGAGGGTGTCACGGCCCTTGCTGCCTGCCTTCGGTCCGGCACGACCGACGCCGGGGCCGCCGGAGGCGCCGGCGCATAGGGCGAGACCGCGCTGCCGGCAGCGTCGAAAGGATGCGGCTGGCTCAGGAAGGGACTCATGTCGTAGAGACCGACCCCGGCGCCCGGCGGAAGGGTTGGGCGGGACGGCCTCACGGGCGGAATGGCGGTCCCGGGGAACGGATGCGGCGCGGCGAGCAGCGGCCCGATGTCGTAGCCGCGCAGCCCGGCCTCCGGCGGCAGCGTCGGGCGGACCGGGCCCACGTCCGGCCACATCCCGCCCCAGCCGGTATGCGCGAAGGGATGCTCCGCGGCCAGCGCGTCCGCCATGTCGTAATAGCGGGGGCCCGCCCAGGCGGAGGACGCGATCGTTCCGGCGACCGCGACCGCAACGGCCAGAGATGGCGTGCGCATGACTCCCTCCTGCGGCCCGACGCGCGGAATTGTATCCGATCGTTCGATTCGCGCGGCAGCATAGCGAATCCGTCCTTTGCCGCACACCGCCGCAAAAAATCCGCTCCCTGCCCTCGCCAGCCGACGGGGCTTGGGTTAGAAAGCTAGGCAATCCACGCGCCCGTCCAACGCGGGCAGCGCGGGCGCACGGGGCAACCCGTGCGGAACAGGACAGGGCGGACGCAATGGCATCGGGCAGGCAATCGGTTACGCGCGCATCCTACAGGCTCCAGGAGGCGCGCGTCGCCGTGGAGCGTCGGGGACGCGGCCGGCCGCTGCTGCTGATTCCCGGCGAGGAGGTCTACGAGCCCGAGCTGGCGCTGATCGACGAGCTGGCGAGGAAATTCGAGGTCATCATCGCCTGGCCGCCGGGCTACGGGCGCTCCACACTGCCCGAATCCGTCCGCAACATGGACGACATCTCGTATCTCTATCTGGACCTGCTGGAGAAGCTGGACCTGAAGAAGGTCACGGTGATGGGGTTCTCCACCGGCGGCTGGATCGCGGCCGAGATGGCGACCAAGGACTGCGCGCGCATCGGCCGGCTGGTGCTGACCTGCCCGATGGGCATCAAGATCGGCGGGCCCTACGACCGCGACATCGCCGACGTCTACTTCCTGCCCGGCGACGAGGTGCAGAAGCGCAAGTTCTTCGACCCCGCGAACGACCCGCGCGTGCTGAAGGGCATGGCAGACCGCAAGGCCTATGCCGTGGCGCGGCACCGGGAGAGCACCGCGAAGCTGTGCTGGGAGCCCTATTTCCACAATATCGGCCTGAAACACCGGCTGAACCGGATCAAGGCGCCGACGCTGGTGGTCTGGGGCGAATCCGACGGCATCGTCACCCCCGATTACGGGCGGGCCTACACGAAGCTGATCCCCGGGGCGAAGATGGTCGTCATCCGCAAGGCCGGCCACCTGCCGCATGTGGAGCGCCCCGACGCCTTCCTGACAGCCGTGCGCCGCTTCACAGGCTGAGGTTCCGGCCCGCCGCCGCGCCGCCATCCGGCCGACCTCCGGAACTTCCCGCGATTTCCGGGCGTTGCTCTCCTGCATGCATTGCGAGGAGAGCGCTTCATGGCGGGACCACAGCAGGACGAAACCGACGGGACGCCGGGCGAGGAGAAGATCAGGCCGCGCTGGGTTCGCTGGGGGCTGGCCGTGATCGGGGTCGTCGCCGTGATCGGGCTGATCACCACATTATGGGAGCGCAACCGGTTCGAAACCGTGCTCGAAGAGCTCCGCGGCCACAATGCCCGGCTGATGCAGGAGCGCGATGCGGCCGCCGGCCGGGCCGCGTCCATGCGCGCTCGCATCGAGCAGGAGGACGAGCTGAACCAGCGCATCCGGGCGCTTCAGTCCCAGGCGGAACAGGGCGCGGAGTCGCTTGCGGGAATCAAGGAACAGATTCGCTCCGCCGGGGAGGAGCTTTCGTCGCTGCGCGGTCAGCAGGAGCAGCTGACGGCGGCCGCGACCACCGCGAAGCAGGAACGGGACGAGGCGGAGAAAGCCCGCGCCGAGGCGGCGGAACAGCGCGACGCGATGCGCAGCGAGCTGGAGCAGGCCGGGACGCGGCTTGCCGAGGTCAACAAGCGCATCGAAGCGCAGGTCGTCGAGACGAAATCGCTGTCGCAGCAGCTCGAGGAACAGCGGCAGCACGCGGGCGAGCTTCAGCAGCGGCTGGCGGGCCTCAACGGGGAGATGGCGCAGAAAAGCGGGGAGCTGAAAAAGATCCAGGCGGATACCACCCGGACGACGCAGGCGCTGGAGGACACGCAGAACAGGCTGGCCCGGGAAACCGATCGGATCGCGGAGCTTCGCCGGAAGGAGAGCGAGACGCGCCAGGCGCTCGGACAGCTTGTCGAGCAGCTGCGCGAGCGCGCCGCCGCGCTGAACACGCTGACCCAGGAGCTTTCCAGCCTTCAGAACAGCCTGGAGCAGGCGGCGCCGCCACAGGACGGGACGGAACAGGGGCCCCCGGGGCAGACGCCGCAGGGGAACGGGCAGAGCAGTCCCGACAGCCCCGGCGCCGGAAGCCAGCCCCGGAGCGGCGGCGGCGCGCCCGCGCAGCCGCAACCGCAATAAAGGAGCAGACGATGCTGAAATTCCTCGGCGGAGCGGTCGGAGTCATCTTTCTGATCGGGTTGCTTGTGGTGATCAGCATTCTTGCCCTGATCTTCTGACTGCAGCCGGCGCGGCCTGCGCTCTCGTTGCGCCCGGCAAAATCCGTCCGCCGCCGGTTGGACGACCGCCCGCTCCATGATAAGGAATCCATGACGCCACAGCGGCGGCCCCGCCATGCGGGGGATGCCGGTCGCGTCCGAATCGCGGATCAATTTCAGCGGGACAGGCAGAGATGGACTTCTATCACTTCACCGAGTTTCCCTGGCCGCATCTGCCGCCGGACGACCAGTTCACCTCGATGCGGGTGAACCTGCCGAGCCGCGTCTACGATCCGAAGATCGGCGCCGACCTCTACAACATGTACCTGGACCAGCACGTGCTCGCGGACGAGCTGGGGCTGAACTGCATGGTGAACGAGCACCACCAGACCGCAACCTGCATGAATTCGGCGGCGCCGCTGTCGTTGGCGATCCTCGCGCGGATCACGAAAAACGCGCGGCTCTGCATTCTCGGCAACCCGCCCGCCAACCGCCGCGACCCGATCCGCATCGCGGAAGAAATGGCGATGGTGGACAACATCTCGCACGGGCGGCTGGAATGCGGCTTCGTGCGCGGCGTGCCCTACGAGCTGTTCGCGTCCAACGCCAACCCGACCGAGACGGGCGAACGGCTGTGGGAATCCATCGACCTGATCATCAAGGCCTGGACCACCCATGACGGGCCGTTCAACTACGAGGGCAAGTGGGTGCACAAGCGCCAGGTGAACGTCTGGCCCCGCCCCTACCAGCAGCCGCACCCGCAGATCTGGCTCACCGGCGGCAGCGATATCAACCACGCCACCAAGGCGATCGTGCGCGGCCACACGTTCTGCATGTTCCTGACCCCGGCCGACAAGATGCGGGCGATGTTCGACGGCGTGCGCGAGAACTGCGACAAGGCCGGCCTGCCGCAGCCGGCGGACGAGCAGTTCGGCTTCATGCCGCTGGTCTTCGTCGGCGAGACCGAGGAGGAGGCGCGCAAGGGCATCGAGCAGGTGTTCTGGTACGTCACCCACAACAAGTCCGAGCCGCAGTTCCGCGCCCCGCCCGGCTATGTCGAGACGGAGATGTACGCCAACTTCCTGAGCGGGAAATTCTCCGGCGGGCGCACCGACGCGATCCGCCGCCTCGGGATCGAGTATTTCCGCGAGCACCATGTCGCCATCTACGGCACGCCGGATTCGGTGGTGAAGCAGATCAAGTCCGCTTTCAGGAAGACCGGCGGGTTCGGCCAGTTCCTCGCCATGATGCATTCCGGCGCGATGGACTTTAAGACCACCGCGAAGTGCATGAAGCTGTTCGCCGAGGAGGTGGTGCCGCAGGTGAAGCATCTCGGCGGCAAGCGCCCGCAGTTCGGCCCGCTTTCCGAATGGAAGAAGAAGCCGAAGGCGAAGCCGGGGGCGGGCAGGAACGGCAAGCGGAAGGCGGCCTGATCCGATGGCGAAAAGCGCGGTCCGCAGCCGCACCGTCAACGTCGACGGCATCCGCACGCACTACCTGGAGGCCGGCGAGGGCCCGACCGTGGTGTTCCTGCATTCCGGCGAGTTCGGCGGCTGCGCCGAGATCAGCTGGGAGTTCAATCTCGACGCCTTCGCCAGGCATTTCCGCTGCATCGCGCCGGACTGGCTCGGCTTCGGCCGCACCGACAAGGTGTTCGACTTCGCCGACGGCCGGACGCGCTCGCTGGAACACATGCGGCGCTTTCTCGAAATCATGGACATCCGTGAAGCCGATTTCGTCGGCAATTCGATGGGCGGCTCCAACCTCGCCCGCATCGCCGCCGCGCAGCCGGTGATTTTTCCGATCCGCTCGCTGGTGCTGTGCCCCGGCGGCGGCTACGCGCCGGCGACCGAGGCGCGGCAGAAGCTGCTTGCCTATGACGGCACGCCCCGCGCAATGCGCGACCTGCTCGACGGCATGTTCTTCAACAAGAGGAAATGGGTCGACAATGCCGCCTATATCCGGCGGCGGCAGAAATACGCCCTGATCCCCGGCGCCTGGGAATGCGCCTCGGCCCCCCGCCTGAAGCTCCCGAACCAGAAGAAGGGGGGCCAGTTCGGCAGCCCGGACAACACGCCCTATGAAAACATCGAGGTTCCGGTCCTGCTGGTCGCCGGCAAGTACGACGAGCTGCGCGAGAAGGGATACGCGCCCAAGCTGGGAAAGCGCATGGGCGCGACGGTGAAGGTCTACGACAAGGCCGGCCACTGCCCCCATATCGAGCACGCCGCCCGATTCAACCGGGAAGCCATCGCCTTCCTCAAGAGCGTCCACAGGAAGCTGGGCGTGAAGCGGGCGGGCTGATCCGGCCGCGGTCGGACAGGGCTTGGATCGCGGCGCGTCCCGCCCTATCACTTGGGAATGGACAATCCGATCCTCGTCGAGGTGACGCGCGGCGCGCTGGTCGAAAGCCGGCACCGCGCCGCGGTGGCGGTCACCGACGCGCATGGCCGCGTGGTGCTGTCGGTCGGCAATGTCGGACGGCCGGTCTATCCCCGCTCCGCCATCAAGCCGATCCAGGCGCTGCCGCTGATCGAGACCGGGGCGGCGGAGACCTTCGGCGTCACAGAGGCGGAGATCGCGCTGGCCTGTTCCAGCCATAACGGCGAGGTGGCGCATGTCGACATCGTCACCGCATGGCTGAGGCGGCTCGGCCTTTCCGTCGGCGATCTCGAATGCGGCGCCTCGCTGCCCGCGACCGAAGCCGCCCAGCGCGCGCTGTTCGCATCAGGCGGCAGGGCCACCGCGGCGCACGACAACTGCTCCGGCAAGCATGCCGGGTTCCTGACCGTGGCGAAGCGGCTCGGCGCGCCGACGCGGGGCTATGTCGGCTATGCCCACCCGGTGCAGCAGCGAGTCCTCGGCGTGCTGGAACAGATGACCGAGCTCGACCTCGGCGAGGCGCCGCGCGGCACGGACGGCTGCGGCATTCCGGTAATCGGAATCCCGCTCGGCAACCTGGCGCTGGCCATGGCGCGGCTGGCCTACCCGCACGACCAGCCGGAGGCGCGCCAGGCCGCCTGCGTCCGCGTCCGCCGGGCGATGGCGGCGCACCCGTTCCTCGTCGCCGGGACCGGCCGGTTCTGCACCCGCGTCATCGAGGCCTCCGGCGGCAGGGTGCTGGCGAAGACCGGGGCGGAGGGCGTCTACTGTGCGGCCCTGCCCGAAGCGGGGCTCGGAATAGCGCTCAAGATCGACGACGGGACGCGGCGAGCGGCGGAACTGCTGACGGGCGCGGTTCTGGGCCATCTCGGGGCGCTGGACGCCGCGGCGCGCACGGCGCTCGCCGATGCGCTGCATCCCGCAATCCTCAGCCGCGCCGGCCTCCCCGTGGGCGAAATTCGCCTTGCCGCCGGCGCGCCCTTCGATGTGCCCGCGTGAAATTCGCCCGCGGAAGGGTTATCATACAGGCATGTCCGACAATCTGGTCCCGCTCGACCTGTCCGCCTTCTCCCGCGCCGATCTTGAGAAGATCAGGGCGCTGGGCGAGAAGCAGCGCCTGCTCTATCGCTGGTTCCGGTCCGAACGGAAGACCGAGTCGGGCTGCGACCGCGTGTTTCTCTATTCCGGCTCGCGCGGACGCACCCCCTACGCCAGCTACTGCGTCACGCGCCACCGCGACGGGCATTACGAGCTGCGCGACGGGCGCGGCGGCAGGACGCTGACGACCGCCCGCACGCTGGACGAGGCGATCGGGGCGATCCCCGACGACTTCTACTATTCGAACTGACCGCGCGGAGAACCGGATCATGGCCCTCGCCTCCTTCAACCTGATGCAGTGGATCGAGGATAACCGTGCGCTGCTGCGCCCGCCGGTGCTGAACCGCACCCTGTTCACCGACAGCGACTTCATCGTCCAGATCGTCGGCGGGCCGAACGTCCGCACCGATTATCACGACGACCCGTACGAGGAGTTCTTCTACCAGCTCAAGGGCGACATCGTGCTGAAGGTGGTCGAGGACGGCGCGCTTCGCGACGTGCCCATCGCGGAGGGCAACGTGCTGCTGCTGCCGCCGCACGTGCCGCATTCGCCGCAGCGCCCCGATCCGGAGAGCATCGGGCTGGTGGTGGAGCGCGCCCGTCCGGCGGACGTGCTGGACGCCTTCGAATGGTATTGCGGCGCCTGCGCCACCAGGATCTGGCGGCGCGAGGTGCATGTCGCCGACATCGTGCGCGACCTGCCGCCGGTGTTCGAGGAGTATTACGGCAGCGTCGCGGACGGCGCCTGCCCGAGCTGCGGCGCGCCGAACCCGAAGAAGATCAGCGTGGGCTGAACGCGACCGCCCGGGAGCCGGGGCGCCGCGTAATGCCCCGGGGTCGGCGGGGCGGCTATTTCTTCTCCTTCTTCGCCTTCTTCTCGACCTTGCCCTCGCCGGCGCGGGCCTTCTGGAAGGTCGTCACCCGGTCGATCACCGATTGCGGCGTCTTCATGTAGCCGGTCACACTCGCCAGCACTTCCTCGCCGGTCATCGGACCGATCAGCGCCATCTTCATGCGCGCGCCGTCTTCCTTCAGCTTCGGATCGTTGACCGCCGCATCGAAGGCGCGGCGCAGCGTCTTCAGCCGGTCGGCCGGCACGCCGGGCGGCGCGACATAGGGGCGTCCGAAATCCTGGCTGGCAAAGATCAGCCGGAGCACCGCGACGTCCTCCTTCTTCTTCACATGGTCGAACACCCAGGGCGCATCGGGCAGATCAGGGTGCCTGGAGTTCGACATCAGGGTAAGCAGGACGATTTTCCTGTCCCGCACCCAGTCCGGGCGCACGGCCTGCAGTGCGTCCCAGTCGCCGCCGCAGCGGGCCTGGGTCTCGCCCTGCTCCATCGCCAGCAGGGTGCCGGTTCCGGTGTAGCCGACCACCACCTTGAACTTCGTCCCCAGCATGTCGTTCAGCGCGCGCGGATACATCGCGAGGCTCGCCGTGGTGCCGATGGCGCCGGCGATCACCTTCACCTTCTTCAGCTCCTCCAGAGAGGTCGCCGGGGCGGTATGCCAGGCGACGCAGCTGCCGTGGATTCGCGCCATGCTGCCGAGCCAGTTGAACTTCAGCGGATCGAAGCGGACGGCCTTGTTGCCGTAAAGCGGCTCCAGCGCCATGCCGTTGCGGATCGAGCCGATGGCGACGCCGTCCTTCGGCGCGACGTTGTAGAGGTAGTTCGCCAGCTTCAGCGACGAGCTGCCCGGCATGTTCTTGACCACGATGGACGGGTTGCCGGGGATGTGACGGTCGTAATGCCGCGCCAGCAGCCGCGAGGCCGCGTCGTAGTTGCTGCCGGCCGAATAGCCGACATAGAGGGTGATCGTCTTGTCCTTGTAGAACTCCTCCGCCCCCGACGCGCCGGGGGTGAGCACCAGCGTCGAAAGCGCCACGGCCGCCGCAAGCGGCCCTGTTGTCCGTTTCATCGAAACCTCCCTGTTCTCCCTGCGCGGTCCTCCACCGCCGCCGCCCTGCGCGAGAGGCAGGGCATGCAACGGTAACACTGTCCCGCATGGCCGGACCAGCCGGACGGGCGGAAGACAGAAAGACATGAAGGGAGGAAGCTGGCAGCAGAACGGCGGCCCCGGGAGGCCGCCGCTTCGCATTCCCGTCGGACCGGGTCCGGCTATTTCTTCTTCTTTTCGACCTTGCCCTCGTTGCTGCCGGGCTTCCCGTAGGAGGACACCCGGTCGAGGACCGATTTCGGCGTCTTGTGGTAGCCCTCCAGCAGGCTCTGGATCTCGGCGCCCGGCATCGGATCGTCGATCCGGAGCTTGGTCCGCTCCGCCTCGGCGAGCAGCGCCTTGTCCTTCATCGCCGCGTCGAAGGCGGTGCGCAGCGCGGCCACATGCGCCTTCGGAACCCCGGGCGGCGCCACGACCGGCTGCCCCCAGTCCTGGCTCGCGAAGATGAGGCGAAGCACCTGCACGTCCTCTTCCTTCTTCACGTAGTCGAAGATCCAGGGCTGGTCCGGCAGCGCCTTCTTGTTGGTCATCTGCGCGAGTATCCTGATCTTCCCGTCGCGGATCAGGTGGCCGTGACTCGACGTCAGGGAATGCCAGTCGCCGCCGCAGCGCGAATGCACCTCGCCCTGCTCCATCGCCTGGACGATCCCGGCGCTGCTGTAGCCGAGCACCACCTTGAACTTCGTGTCGAGCATGTCGTTGAGCGCCCGCGGGTAGACCGCGATGCTGCCCTGGGTGCCGATCGCGCCCGCGACGATCTCCTTCTTCTTCGCCTCTTCTATCGTCGTCGCCGGCGCGGCGTGCCAGACGGTGCAGGCGCCGGTAATGCGCGTCAGGCTGCCGATCCAGTTGAACTTGAGCGCATCGAACTTGATGCCCGGGCGTCCGTAGAGCTGCTCCAGCGCCATGCCGTTGCGGATCACGCCGACCACCGAACCGTCCTTCGCCGCGGCGTTGTACACGTAGTTGGCCGCGCGAAGCGAAGAACCGCCCGGCATGTTCTGCACCACGACGGTGGGGTTGCCGGACAGGTGACGCCCGATATGCCGCGAGAGCAGCCGGGAATAAAGATCGTAGGAGGCCGCCGGCCCGTAGCCGACGACGATGGTCAGCGTCCGGCCCTTGTAGGACGGGTCGGCGGCTTCGGCCGGCGCCGTCAGCATCGCCGCCGAGGCGAGCGCGATGGCCGCGAGGCGGGGTGCGTTCCTGGATATCATCGAAATCTCCCTGTGGATTCAAGAATACGTGTCGTCTTTCAAGCGCG
This sequence comes from Alphaproteobacteria bacterium, assembly GCA_009377375.1. GTDB lineage: Bacteria > Pseudomonadota > Alphaproteobacteria > MPNO01 > UBA2964 > WHUE01. The sequence continues at coordinate 15,363 of WHUE01000038.1, forward strand.
TCTTGGGCGCGCGCTCGCAAACGAAAGCTTAGCACGACGCGCCGCAAAAAAAACGGCGGCCCCGCAAGGCCGCCGTTTCCCGTCTCGCCCGAGACCGGGTCCGCTACTTGGCGCTCGCCGACTTCAGCAGCTCGCCATAGATTTTGCGGGCGCTCTGGACGTCGTCCTCGGTGAGGTTCATCACCTCGGCGATCTTCGCCTCCAGCTCCTTGCCGCCCATCGGGTTCAGCGACGCCTTGCGCTTCTCCGCGTCCTTCAGGAAATCGGGGCTCTTGACCATGGTGTCGAACGCGGTGCGAAGAGCGTCCATGCGGTCCGCCGGCACGCCCGGAGGCGCGAAGACCGAACGGCCGATCATGCCGCCGGCAGCCCAGAACTTCAGGAACTTCTTCTCCGCCGCATCGTTGCCGAACTCGGTGATCGCCGGCACGTTCGGGTAGTCCGGCACGCGCTCGAGCGACAGTGCGAAAATCGGCACCAGCTGGCCGCTCTGGATCTTCGGCGTGTGCAGCGCCTTGATCACCACCCAGGTGGCAGTGATGAACTCGATCTCGTTGCGCTCCATCGCGACGAACATCTCGCCCGTGCTCTTGTAGCCGGGGACGACCTTGATATTGGTGCCGGCGAAGCGGTTGAAGGCCAGCGACGCCATAGCATTGGTTGCCCGCGCGCCGGTCGCGCCCGAAACGACCTGACGCTTCCTGGCGTCCTCGAGCGTCTTGACGCCGGACTGGCCGGACGCGAAGCCCAGGTAATCGACATCCATGTAGCGGCCGAGCCACTGGAACTTGCGGACGTCGAACTTGATGTTCGGGTTCAGCACCGTTTCCTGCAGCACTTCCTGATGGCCGCCGATGATGAAGGAACCGTCCTTGGGCGCCGCGTTGTAGACGTAGGAGAGCGCCTTCATGCCGCCGCCGCCGGGCATGCTCTGGACGACCATCTTCGGATTGCCCGGGATGTGCCTGCCGAGATGCTGCGCGGTCATCTGGCCGTAGAGCCCGTAGCTGCCGCCCATGCCCGAGCCGACCACCACGGTAATGGTCTTGTTGCCGTAAAAATTGGCGACGGCGTCGTTAGCGCTCGCCGCAACCGGCGCGGCGGCGACAGCCGCCAACAGCGCGCCGCCCATGGCGACGCGCGAAAAATGCAATCTCGTCAATGTTTCCTCCGCTAAGTCAGAGCTCCCGGCCAGAATGACCGGGACGCCCGGCTGGATCCAAGTGGCCTGGAGAATACAGGAAACTGGCGGGCGCGGGAAGAATCCCGGGCGCGTTTCTCAGAGCGCCGGCAGCGGCCGCGGCGCGGCGGAGGCGCGGCGGCGCAGCAAATCCATCGCGGCGTCGAGCCCGTCGATGGAGAGCGGGAACATGCGGCCCGGCAGCAGACGCTGGGCGATCTGGACCGAGGCCGTCCGCACCCAGCGATCCTGCGGCGCCGGGTTGAGCCAGACGATGTCGGGAAAATGCCGCGCGAGGCGCTGGAGCCAGACCGCGCCGGCTTCCTCGTTCCAGTGCTCGATAGACCCGCCGGGCTCGGTGATCTCGAACGGGCTCATCGTCGCGTCGCCGACCACGATGACCTTGTAGTCGGACCCGTAGGTGTTGAACAGATCGACGGTCGGGACCCATTCGTTGTAGCCGCGCCGCGTGTCGCGCCAGACCCGTTCATAGATGAAATTGTGGAAGTAGTGGTATTCCAGATGCTTGAACTCGGTCTTCGCCGCCGAGAACAGCTCCTCCGACAGCTTCACATGGGCGTCCATCGAGCCGCCGACATCGATGAACAGCAGAACCTTGACGCGATTCTTGCGCTCGGCCCGCATGCGGATGTCCAGCATGCCGCCGTTGCGCGCCGTCGCCTGGACGGTGTCGTCCAGATCGAACTCCTCCTCCGCCCCTTCGCGGATGAACTTGCGCAGCCGGCGCAGCGCGACCTTGATGTTGCGGGTGCCGATCTCCACCGAGCCGTCGAGGTTGCGGAACTCCCGCCGCTGCCAGACCTTGGCGGCGCTGCCCCCTCCCCCGTCGCCGCCGATGCGCACGCCGGACGGGTTGGCGCCGGAATGGCCGAACGGCGAGGTGCCGTCCGTGCCGATCCATTTCGAGCCGCCGGCATGGCGCGCGTCCTGCTCCGACAGCCGCTCCGCCAGCGCATCCAGCATCTCCTGGAAGCCCATCTTCTCCAGCTTCGCGAGCTCTTCCTCGCCGAAATGCCGTTCGGCGAGCCTGCGCAGCCAGTCGTCGGGAATGTCGGCGCCGAACAGCGCCTGACTTTCCGCCATCAGCCCGCGGAAATACTCGCCGAACACGCGGTCGAACCGGTCGAAATTCTTTTCGTCCTTCACCAGCGCGGCGCGGGAAAGATAGTAGAACTCGTCCACGCTGCCCCGCGCCACCCCGGCCTGCAGCGCCTCCAGCAGCATCAGGTACTCCCGGATCGTGACCGGGATCCGCGCCTCGCGCAGCTTCTGGAAGAAGGCGGTGAACATGCCGCGCTCAGCGGCTCTCCCGCCGCGACAGGAAGGCGAGGCGCTCGAACATGTGCACGTCCTGCTCGTTCTTCAGCAACGCGCCGTAGAGCTGCGGGATCGCCTTGGTCGAATCCTCGCGCAGCGCCTCCGGCGGGATGTCCTCGACCAGCAGGAGCTTGATCCAGTCCAGCAGCTCCGAGGTGGACGGTTTCTTCTTCAGCCCGTGCACGTCCCGCAGCGAATAGAACACCTGCAACGCCTCCGACAGCAGCCGCTTCTTGATGTCGGGGAAATGGACGTGGACGATGCGCGTCATCGTCTCCTCGTCCGGAAAGCGGATGTAGTGGAAGAAGCAGCGGCGCAGGAAGGCGTCCGGCAGCTCCTTCTCGTTGTTGGAGGTGATGATGACGACGGGGCGCCGTTTCGCGCGGATGGTCTCGTTGGTCTCGTGGACGAAGAACTCCATCCGGTCGAGCTCCTGCAACAGGTCGTTGGGAAACTCGATATCGGCCTTGTCGATCTCGTCGATCAGCACCACGCACGGCTCGTCCGCCTCGAAGGCGCGCCACAGCGTGCCCTTGTCGATGTAGTTGCGGATGTCCTTCACCCGCTCGTCGCCGAGCTGGGAATCGCGCAGCCGCGAGACGGCGTCGTATTCGTACAGCCCGTGCCGCGCCTTGGTCGTGGACTTGATGTGCCACTCGTAGAGCGGCCGCCCCAGCGAGCGCGCGACCTCCTGCGCCAGCAGGGTCTTGCCGGTGCCCGGCTCGCCCTTGACCAGCAGCGGGCGTTCCAGCGCAACCGCGGCGTTGACCGCCATGGTCAGGTCGTCCGTCGTGACATAGCTGTCGGTACCGGTGAACTTCATGCTATTCAGCGTCCGTAAGGGAATTGGGAAATACCCCGGCATGCGGGGCCGGCGGCAACCGTAGAACAGCGGGTGCGGCCGATCAAGCGGGCGCCGCCCGGGAAAACGCTGAGGGAGAAACCGTCACGCCATGATGATGTCCATCGCCGTCGCGCTTCACGCGCTCGCCGCCATTCTCTGGGTCGGCGGCATGTTCTTCGCCGTCTACGCGCTCCGCCCCGCCGCCGGGCCGATGGCAGGCCCCGACCGGCTGGCGCTGTGGGGGCGCGTCTTCCCCAACTTCTTCAGATGGGTCTGGGCCGCCGTCATCCTGCTGCCGCTGACCGGCTACTACATGGTCTATGCCGGCTATGGCGGCATGGCCACGCTGCCCATCCCCTATCACGTGATGAGCGCGCTCGGCCTCGTGATGATCCTGCTGTTCCTGCATCTCTACTTCGCGCCCTACGCCCGGTTCCGCGCGGCGCTGGCGGGCGGCGACAACGGGGAAGCGGCGAAGCAGCTCAACGTCATCAGGCAGATCGTGACGATCAACCTCTATATCGGGCTGGTCAACGCGGCGGTCGGGGCGTCGGGGGTGTACTGGGCGGTCTGAACGCAGGGCCGCGTCAGCGCGGCTCCAACTCGCGGATGCGATCCGCCAGCTTGACCATGCTGCGTTCCAGAGCCTGGGCGCGGTCGGCGGCCGCCTCGCCCGTTTCCGCGATACGGGATTCCATCGCGTCGAGATGGCGCTCCAGATGCTCGAGCCGGTCCAGCGTCTGCCGTTCGGCGGCGAGCAGCCGGCTCTCAAGATCGTCGATCATCCGGCGCAGGGCGTCCAGCTCCAACCCCGCGGCGTCCGATGCCTGCGCGCCGGCGGCATCATGCGGGGCGAACAGGGGCACGACAAAGGCATCGGGACGCGCCGGGCCGGTCGCCGCCGCGGCCCATTCCGCTTCGATATCCTGCCTGACACGCGCCATTTGACCCTTCCTCTTCCATACCGCCCGCGAACCGGGCAACGCTGCTTTGGACGGACACCGGGTGCGCCGGACGTCCGGCTCATGATTTGTCCGCCAGGCTTTCGCGTCGTCGACAAATCCACGACCGCGCAAGCCGCGATACCCGCATCAGCCGCTTTTCATGCAAAAGCCATGCCAATTCGGAGAGGTATGGTTAATCAAGGGGTTAGAGAACGGCCGTCCGGCCGCTACAATGAAACTGTAAAATATTCCGACGGTCTGTGTGGTTACCCGTCCCGCGGCGTTCCGGCCAGGGTCGTCAGCACCTGCACCTCCGAATGCAGGGTGCGGTGCACCGGGCATTTCTCCGCGATCTCCAGCAGCTTTTCGCGCTGCGCCTCGTCCAGCGCGCCGTCGAGGACGATCTCGCGCGTGAACCTGTCCACCTTGCCCTCGCGCGTCTCGCAATCGGCGCAGTCCTCGGCGTGAATCTTGTCGTGCCGCACGGTCACGGTCGCCTTGTCCAGCGGCCATTCCTTCCGCTCGGCATACATGCGCATGGTCATCGTGGTGCATGCCCCCAGCGCCGCCGAAAGAAGCGCGTACGGATTCGGTCCGGAATCGCGGCCGCCGTAGCTTGCCGGCTCGTCGGCATGAAGCAGGTGCGCGCCCACCGTGATGTCCTGGCCGAACCGGCCGTTGCCGTTCTCGGCGACGACCACCGCGCCCTCCTCCCCCGCAGTCGCCTCGGATGCGGGCGCGGCGCCTAGCCAGCGCCCGGCCCATGCGGCCAGCACGTCGGCGACATAGGCCGCATCCGCCTTGCGCGTCAGCAGATGGTCGGCATCGTCCAGCGACACGAAGCTCTTCGGATGCTTCGCCGCCTGGAAGATGTCGGCCGCGTTGTCGATGCCGACGATCTCGTCGCGCGGCGCGTGGAATATCATCAGCGCCTTGTGCAGATTTCCGATCTTCGGCCCCAGGGCCCGGCCGGCGATGTCGTCGAGAAACTGCCGGCGCACCCGGAAGGACCGCCCGCCGAGCGTTACCTCGGCCTCGCCTTCCGCCCGGATTCTGGCCACGTCGTCGGCGAAGTGGCCGGCGACGTGGCCGGGATCGAACGGCGCGCCGATCGTGGCGACGGCGACGGCTTCCGGAATCTCCGATGCGGCGGCAAGCACGGCGGCGCCGCCCAGGCTGTGGCCGATCAGCAGTTTCGGCGCCTCCCGGTTGCCGCGCAGCCAGCCGGCGGCGGCGATCAGGTCGCCGACGTTGGAGGAGAAGTTCGTATTGGCGAATTCGCCCTCGCTCGCGCCGAGCCCGGTGAAATCGAACCGCAGCACTGCAATGCCGTGCCCGGCGAGAGCGCCGGCGATGCGCGAGGCCGCAAATATGTCCTTGGAGCAGGTGAAGCAATGGGCGAACAGCGCGTAGCCGCGCGGCGCGCCCGCCGGCATGTCGAGGCGCGCCGCAAGCTCGTCGCCCGCCGCCCCGGGGAAGGTCACTTTCTCGGATCCGCTCCTCATCGTCGCCTCCTTCAGTGGTCCGGACCATGCGAGCCCGGCCGCGCGCGTCAGACGCGGTTTGGCGATGCCCGCCGATATGCGTTAGCGTCGACAGCCTTGCGGCACGCGGCGCCAGCGGAAAGAGAACCATGAATCGCGACACGGATGTAGAGATCATCGCCCGGCCCGTCGTCTATGACGGCTACGGCAGGGTGGAGGAAGTGCATCTCCGCCACCGGCGGCACGACGGCGGATGGAGCCGGCGGATCGACCGCGAGATGATCGAACGCGGCCATGTCGCCGCCGTGATGCCTTACGATCCCACCCTTGACGCGGTGGTCATGGTCAACCAGTTCCGGATAGGCGCCTGGGGCGGCGGGGAACCCGATCCGTGGCTGCTGGAAGCCGTCGCCGGCATCGTCGAGCCGGGCGAGACCTTCGAGGCGGTGGCCCGCCGCGAGGCGATGGAGGAAGCCGGCTGCACTCTGCGCGACCTGCTGCCGATCTGCCGCTACTACGCCTCGCCGGGCGTGCTGACCGAGCGCCTGCATGTGTATTGCGGCATAACGGACGCAAGCGGCGTCGGCGGCATCCACGGGCTGGATCACGAGGGCGAGGATATCGAGGCGCTGGTGACGCCGCTGGACGAGGCGCTGGCGGGCATCGAGGGCGGCCGGATCATGGACGCCAAGGCCATCGTCGCCCTGCAATGGATCGCCGCCCGCCGCGACTCGCTGCGCCGCCGTTTCGGTCCCGGCGGCGAGGATGGTATAAGCGGAACAACAAAGAGGTAACGGGATGAGTGAATGGAACGGCGACGCCCTGGTCAGCACCGACTGGCTTGCCGGCAATCTGAAGGACCCTAACCTGCGGGTCGTCGACGCGACCTGGTACATGCCGGGCGACGGCCGCACCGGGCGCGAGACATATGCCGCGGGCCACATTCCCGGCGCGGTGTTCTGGGACATCGACGAGATTTCGGTGAAGGACGATCCGCGTCCGCACATGCTGCCGCCGGCGCCGGAGTTCACGCGTCACATGGAGAAGCTCGGCATCGGCGACGGTTCGATGGTAGTGGTCTACGACGCGCACGGGCTGTTCACCGCCGCGCGGCCATGGTGGATGCTGCGGCTGTACGGCCACGAGGCGGTGGCGGTGCTCGACGGCGGGCTGCCGAAGTGGACGGCGGAGAAACGGCCGGTCGACTCGGCCCCGCCTCTGCCCCGCCGCGCCACCTTCACCGCCGCCCCGGACTACGGGCTGCTGCGCGAGCTGGACGACATGACGGCCAACCTGACGGGACGGGACGAGCAGGTGCTGGACGCGCGCGGCCAGGGCCGCTTCACCGGCGCGGAGCCGGAGCCCCGCCCCGGCTGCCGGTCGGGCCACATCCCCGGCTCCGTCAATATCCATTACGACAGCCTGCTGGATCCGGATACGCGGGCCATGCTTCCGCCCGACGACCTCCGCGCCCGGTTCAGGGAGGCCGGGGTGGACCTGAGCAAGCCGGTCACCACGACCTGCGGATCGGGCGTCACCGCCTGTATCCTCGCCCTCGGTCTGCACATGCTGGGCAAGCCGGATGTCGCGGTCTATGACGGCTCGTGGTCCGAATGGGGCATGCGCAGCGACACGCCGGTCGAGACCTGATCCCGGGCAACGCGGCTGGCGCGTCCCGCGATGCGGTGCCATGATGGCCGAACCGCCCCACCTGCCAAGAAAAAGGCCATGAAAGAAGACACCATCATCACCACCGCCGGGCGCCACCCGGACGAGAATCACGGCTTCGTCAACCCGCCCGTCTACCACGCCTCCACCATCGTCTCGCCGACGCTGGCGGAGTTCCGCGAGCGCCGGTCGCACCGCTGGGAGCCGGGAGTCTTCACCTATGGCCGCCAGGGCACGCCGACCCACGAGGCGCTGGAGGAAGCCTGCGCCGCGCTGCTGGGCGGCGACCGGGCGGTGGCGCTGAGCAGCGGGCTGGCCGCGATCAACGCCGCGCTGTTCGCGTTCCTGGAGAAGGGCGACCACCTGCTGATGGTGGATTCGGTCTACGGCCCGTCGCGGCGCGTCTGCGACAGCTTCCTCGCCCGGTTCGGGGTGGAGACCACCTATTACGATCCGACCATCGGCGCCGGCATCAGGGACCTGATCCGCGACAACACGAAGCTGGTCTATCTGGAATCGCCGGGCTCGCTGACCTTCGAGGTGCAGGACATCGATCCCATCGTCGAGGAAGCGAAGAAGCGCGGCTGCGTCACGATCATCGACGACACGTGGTCGTCCGGCGTGTTCTTCAAGCCGTTCCAGCATGGCATCGACGTCTCCGCGATCGCCGCGACCAAGTATATCGTCGGCCATTCCGACGTGATGATGGGCATGCTGACCACCACCAGCGAGCACTGGCAGCGCGTCCGCCAGGCGGCCTCCGACCTCGGCGCCAATGCCGGGCCGGACGACGTCTACCTGGCGCTGCGCGGGCTGCGGACGATCAAGGTGCGCATGCTGCGCCATTACGAGACGGGGATGAAGCTCGCCCGCTGGCTGGAGGCGCGGCCGGAAGTGGAGCGCGTGCTCCACCCCGCCCTCGAATCCGATCCCGGCCACGCGCTGTGGAAGAGATACTTCACCGGCGCCTGCGGGCTGTTCGGCGTGGTGCTCAAGCCGGTGGAGGAGCCCGCCATCGCGGCCATGCTGGACGGGCTGGAGCTATACGGCATGGGCGCGAGCTGGGGCGGGTTCGAGAGCCTGATCCTGCTGACCGACCCCGCCTCGATCCGCAGCGCGACCAGGGCGCGTTGGGAGGCCGAGGGCCCGACGCTGCGCATCCATGCCGGGCTGGAAGACCCCGACGACCTGATCGCGGACCTGGAGGCCGGGTTCGCGCGCATGAACGCCGCAAGGTGAGCCGACAGGACCGGCCATGAACGAACCCGCCGACGACACCATCGAACAGGCGCTGGCGAAGATCGCCTTCGACGGCGACGGGCTGGTGCCCGCCATCGCGCAGCAATACGACACCGGCGAGGTGCTGATGATGGCGTGGATGAATGCGGACGCCCTGCGCGAGACGCTGGCGACCGGCGCGGCCTGCTACTGGTCGCGTTCGCGCGGGAAGCTCTGGCGCAAGGGCGAGAGCTCCGGCCAGACCCAGGCGCTGAAGGAGCTGCGCATCGACTGCGACGGCGACACGCTGCTGCTGCAGGTGGACCAGAAGGGCGTGGCCTGCCACACCGGGCGGCGCACCTGCTTTTTCACCGCCGTCCGCGACGACGGGCTGGTCGAGGTGTCGCCCGTGGAGGTCGACCCCGACGCCCTTTACGGGAGCAAGTGACGGCCCGACGGCTTCGTTTCCGTCCGCCCCAACCGAGGACGTAGCCCTTGCCGGGGTCCCGGATGCGTTATACGAAAAAATACAGCGCGTCACGGAACGTCGTTTCCGGCGCGTCAGATCGTGATGAAGGAAGCCTTGCCCGGATCGTTGGCCATATATCCCCGTCGCGCCCTCGCCGCGGCCATGTTCGCCGCGCTGACGAGCCTGCCGGCAAGGGCGGCCGACGTGCTCGTCTTCGCGGCCGCCAGCACGACCGAAGCGGTGGATGCCGTCGTCGCCGCCTATCCCGCGCCGCCGGGCGGGAGAATTCACGCCTCCTTCGCGTCCTCCAGCACGCTCGCGCGGCAGATCGCCAGCGGAGCGCCCGCCCATATCTATCTTGCCGCCAACGAGAAATGGATGGACTGGCTGGCCGAGCGTGACCGGATCGTGAAAGGGACCCGGCGCGACCTGCTGCGTAACGCGCTGGTGCTCGTCGCCCCGCGGGACAGCACCGCGACGATAAGGATCGCACCCGGATTCGATCTCGCCGGCGCGCTCGGCAACCGCCGCCTCGCCCTGGGCGATCCGGACCATGTCCCGGCGGGGATCTACGCCAAGCAGGCGCTGACCGCGCTCGGCGTCTGGCAGTCGGTGGCGCAGCGCACGGCCCGCGCGTCCGACGTCCGCGGGGCCCTTGCCCTTGTGGAGCGCGCCGAGACGCCGTTCGGAATCGTGTACGCCACCGATGCGAAAGCGTCGGACGGAATCCGCCTGATCGACACGTTTCCGCGCGACGGCCATTCCCCCATCGTCTATCCCGTCGCGCTGACGAAGGGCAAGAACACGGCGGAGGCCCGGGCCTTCCTCGCCTTCCTCGTCTCCGGAACGGCGCGCAATATCTTCGGCCGGTTCGGCTTTATCGTGGACTGACCCGCTTGGACTCCTTTCTCACCCCGATCGAGATCGAGGCGCTGGCGCTCAGCCTGCGCGTCTCGTTCTGGGCGATGGTCTGGAGCCTGCCGGCCGGCGTTGCCGTCGCATGGCTGCTGGCCCGCGCGGAGTTTCCGGGCAGGACGCTGGTCGACGTCGTCATCCATTTGCCGCTGGTGCTGCCGCCGGTGGTCGTCGGCTACCTGCTGCTGCTGCTGCTGGGAACCCAGGGACCGCTGGGCGCGCTGCTGCAGGACTGGTTCGGCGTCACCGTCGCCTTCACCTGGAAGGGTGCGGCCGTCGCCGCCGCGGTGATGGCGTTTCCGCTGATGGTGCGCGCGATCCGCCTGTCCTTCGAGGCGGTGGACCGCCGGCTGGAGGCGGCGGCGCGCACGCTCGGCGCCGGCCCGGTCACCGTCTTCGCCACCATCACCCTGCCGCTGATCCTGCCCGGAATCCTGACCGGGCTCGTGCTCGGCTTCGCCCGCGCGCTGGGCGAGTTCGGCGCGACGATCACCTTCGTCTCCAACATCCCGGGCGAGACGCGCACCCTGCCCGTCGCGCTCTATTCGCTGACCCAGACGCCGGGCGCCGAGGGCGCGGCGCTGCGCATCATGATCATTTCCGTGGTGCTTGCCTTCGCCGCGCTGGCCGGTTCGGAGTTCCTGGCCCGGCGCATCCGCGCGCGCAGCGGGGCCGCCCTATGATCCGCATAGACGTCGAGAAGACATTTCCCGCCATCCGCATCGAAGCCCGGTTCGAGGCGGACACGCGCGGGGTGGTGGCGCTGTTCGGCCGCTCCGGCACGGGCAAGACTTCGCTGGTCAACATGCTCGCCGGGCTGCTGCGCCCCGATCGGGGCCGGATCGAGATCGACGGCCGGGTGCTGTTCGACTCCGCATCCGGCATCGACCTGCCGCCGGAGAAGCGCCGCCTCGGCTACGTGTTCCAGGAAAGCCGGCTGTTCCCGCATATGAGCGTGCGCGGCAACCTGGAATACGGCATGCGGCGGGCGCCCCGGGCCGAGCGTCGCATCGCGCTGGACGAAGCGCTCGACGTGCTCGGCATCGGCCACCTTCTGCACCGGCGCCCGCGCGAGCTTTCCGGCGGCGAGCGCCAGCGCGTGGCGCTGGGGCGCGCCCTGCTGGCCTCGCCCCGGCTGCTGCTGATGGACGAGCCGCTCGCCTCGCTCGACGGCGCGCGCAAGGCGGAGATCCTGCCCTTCATCGCGCGGCTGCGCGACGCCTTCGCCATGCCCGTCGTCTATGTCACCCACGCGATGGACGAGATCGTGCAGCTCGCCGACACGCTGGTGCTGATGGACGAGGGCCGCGTCGCCGCCATCGGGCCGGTGGAGGACCTGACCAGCCGGCTGGATTTGCGCCCGCTGACCGGCCGCTACGAGGCGGGCTCGGTGATCGCGACCACGGTCGCGGGCCACGAGGACGAGTACGGCCTGACACGCCTCGCCTTTCCGGGCGGCGAGCTGCGCGTGCCGCATGTGGACGCCGAGATCGGCGCGGCGGTGCGGGTGCGCATCCGCGCGCGCGACGTTTCGCTCGCGGTGGGACAGGTCGGGCGGGTGAGCGAGCTGAACGTCATCCCCGGCACGGTGGCGGAGATCGCCGCCCCCGCCGAGGGGCAGCGCCAGACCGACGTGGACATCCGGCTCGACATCGGCGTGCCGCTCTGGGTGCGCATCGCGCGGCGCTCTCTGGCCGAGCTGGGCCTGGCTCCGGGGGTCGCCGTCAGCGCGATGATCAAGGGCACCTCGATCGACCGGCTGAGCCTGAGCCGCCGCAAGCTTGACGAACGCACCCCCATGGGCGACGAAGAGGCCCCTACAGGGAGACTGCCATGAGCGCCATCGTCCTGCTCGTCGATCTGAAGCTGCACCCCGGCAAGCGGGATGAGTATCTCACCCGCGCCCGCCGTCACCGCGAAACCGTGCTGGCGCGCGAGCCGGGCTGCAAGGCGTTCGAGATCATCCTGCCCGACGACGAAGCGGATGCGGTCGTGCTGTATGAGGTCTACGAGGACGAAGCGGCGTTCGAGCACCACGGCAACACCGAGTACATGAAGTCCTACCGCGACGACACCGGCCCGATGACCGCCGGCCGCGAGCGCCGCATGTGCCGCCTGGGCAGCGAGTAAGGCTGAGTGCCGGTCAGCCCACCGGGTTGGTCAGCTCGCCGATGCCGTCGACCGAGACGGTGACGACGTCGCCCTTCTTCAGGAATTTCGGCGGGGTGAAGCCGATGCCGACTCCGGCCGGCGTGCCGGTGGCGATGATGTCGCCCGGCTGGAGCGTCATGCCGGCGGAGATCGTGGCGATCAGCGTGGGGATGTCGAAGATCAGGTCGCGCACCAGCGCGTCCTGGCGCAGCTCGCCGTTGACGCGGCTCTGCACCCGCAGCTTCTTCACGTCGGGCACCTCGTCCGCGGTCACCAGCACCGGCCCCATCGGGCAGAACCCGTCGATCGACTTGCCGAGGAACCACTGCTTGTGGCGCGACTGCAAATGCCGCGCGGTGACGTCGTTGACGACGGTGTAGCCCCAGACGTGCTTCATCGCATCGCGCCTGGCGATCTTCCGCCCGCCGGCGCCGATGACGACGGCGAGCTCGACCTCGTAATCCACCGATTTTGTCGGGTCCAGGTGGGCCGGGATCGTCGCGCCCGGCCCGATCACCGTGTTCGACGCCTTGGTGAAGACGATCGGCACGTCCGGGATCGCATCGGCGCCGGCGGTGGCGTTGAAGCCGCTTCTGTCGAACTCGTGCGCGTGATCGAAGTAGTTCTTGCCGACGCAGAGTATGTTGCGCCGGGGCGACGGCACGGGGGCAAGCAGATTCACCCGCGCGAAGGCAAGCCGCGCCTCTTTCTTCCGCGTTCCCAGCGCCCTCGCCGCCACCTCGAGCGCGGCGCCGCCGGCGGCGATGAAATCGGTCATGTCCGCGGGCAGGCGCGGGGCCGCGACCGAAAGGTCGACGATCTCCCGTCCGCCCTCGCGCACCGCGCCGATGCGCGGCTTGCCCCTGCGGCTGAAGGTAACGAATCTCATGGTTTCTCTCCTGTTGCGGGCAAGATCGGCCAACCGAAGACTCCGGTCAACTTATCCCGCCCGTCACGACTCCCCCGGCGCCATCCGGCGACGCCACAGCGACGGCGCCCAGGCGACGACCAGCAGCGCCGCGCCCAGCAGGTCGATCCAGATCCATGCCGGAAACAGCAGACACAGCGCCGCGCCGCCGAAGACGATGCGCTGCCAGAGCGCGATTTCCCCGTTCACGAACTCCGCCCCCTGCAACGCCATCGCCAGGGCCAGATACCCCACCAGGTAGGTTGCCGCCGCGGCCGCGATCTCCGCCGGGCTGCCGTAGAGCAGCAGCGCCGGCGCATAGACGAAGCTGAACGGAATGATGAGCAGCGTGGCCCCGAATTTGAGAGCGGCAAACCCCGTTCGCATCGGGTCCGCCCCCGCGATCGCCGCGCCCGCGAAGGCGGAGACACAGACCGGCGGAGTGATGTTCGACAGGCACGCGGCGTAGAACACGACCAGATGTGCCGGCAGCTCCGGCACGCCGAGCTGGACCAGCGCCGGCGCCGCGACCACCGACAGGATGATGTACGATCCCGTCGTGCTACTGCCCATGCCGATGATGATCGAGATCAGGGTGACCAGCAGTACCGCGAGGAACAGGCTGCCGCCGGCGAACTCCACCAGCACGGCGGCGAATTTCAGTCCCAGTCCGGACAGCACGATGCCGCCGATGATGATGCCGAGCGCGCCGATGGTCGCGCCCGCCGAAGTGTTATTGTGCCCGCCGGACGCAAGCGCGCGGAAGATACTGCGCGGCCCCATCGCAGTGTCGCGCCGCAGCCAGGAGACGACAACGGCGGACACGATCCCCCAGAATGCCCCGACCTCCGGCGAGTAGCCGACGAACAGCGCGCCGAGGACGACGATCAGCGGCAGGAAATACTGCCAGCCGCGCCGCAGCACGTCCCGCGCCCGCGGAATTTCGTCTGCCGGCATGCCGCGCAGCCCGGTCCGCACCGCCTGCAAATCCACCATGTAGAGCAGGAAGATGAAGAACAGCGTCGCGGGGATGACGTTCATCAGAGCGATGGTCAGGTAGTCGGTCTGGGTCAGCGTGGCGAGGATGAACACCCCCGCCCCCATGATCGGCGGCATGAACTGGCCGCCGGTCGAGGCGATGGCCTCGATGGCGCCGGCATGTTCCGGCCGGTAGCCGATCCGCTTCATCAGCGGGATGGTGAAGGCCCCGGTGGCGACGACATTGGCGACCGAGGACCCGGAGATCGAGCCGAACAGCGCCGAGGTCATGACGGCGACCTTCGCCGGCCCACCCCGCCAGCGCCCCGCCAGCGCGGTGCCCAGATCCATGAAGAACGCGCCGGCCCCGCTCCGCTCCAGGAACGCGCCGAACACCATGAAGGGAAAGACGAAGGTGGCGAAGGTGGCGGTGACCACGCCGAACAATGCCTCCTGCGTCGAATAGGTGAATTCGATGATGCGCTCGACCGACATGCCGGAATGCGACAGCCGGCCCGGCAGGTACTGGCCCCAGTAGAGCTGCGCGAGGAAGACCAGCGCGATGACGGCAATGACCGGGCCGAGCACCCGCCGGCTGACCTCCAGCATCGCGACGATGGCCACCAGGCCCAGCCCCTGGTCCCAGGCGTTCGGCGCGCTGACGCGGTCTATGGCGTAGTCGGCGTACTGGTCGACCCAGTACAGCATCGAAACCAGGGTGGCGGCGATCCAGCAGAAATCGACTGCGCTGGGCCTGTCCTTCGGCGCGCCCTTGCGCGCGGGGTACAGCAGGAACACCAGCACCGCGGTGAACATCAGGTAGAAGCCGCGATTGGATTCGGTGGAGACCAGCCCCAACCCCGAGGTGTAGACGTACCACAGCGAGAACCCCGCCGCCGTCAGCGTATAGACCGCCGCCAGCGGCCCGCGCAGCGAGCGGCCGGCGCTTTCGACCGGCTCGATCCAGCCCTGATCCGCCATGGATGTTTCCCGCGTCTCCGCCGCGCCGCAATTGCGTCCGGCGGTCGCTCCGAAAGGCAGCGGGCCGGCGGCGAACCGCCGGCCCGCATGGGTTCAGAGGAAGACGCCTATTCCTTCCAGAGGCCCTTGGACTTGTAGTACGCGACGGCGCCGGGATGAACCGGCGCGCCGAGCTCGAGGAAGTTCCTGGTGTCGGGCGCCATCTGGCTCCACGCCTTGTGACCGGTCGCCAGGCGCTTCTTGATGTCGGGCTGATAGACCAGCTCGAGAATGTCCTGCACGGTCTTTGCGGGCACGCGCTCATGCGCCACCCAGTAGACGGTGAGGAACGGCAGATCCACCGCCGGAACGCCCTTGTAGGTGCCGGCCGGCAGCGTGTCCGCGGTATAGAACGGGAACTGCTTGCGGATCGCCGCCATCTCGGAATCGGAATACGGCAGGACCACCGCGCCGCGCGTCTCTGCCAGCTCCTTCACGGCCGCCGCCGGAGCGGAAGACTGGCAGAGCGCGTCGATCTGCTTGTTGCCGAGCGCGCGGCCGGCATCGGCGAAGGTCATGTACCGCGCCTTGATGCCGTCGAGCTGGCCGGCGGCCTTCAGCATGTTGTTGCAGTTGAACACCGTGCCGGAGCCGGGCGGCCCCATCGCCACCGTCTTGCCTTTCAGGTCGCCGAGCGACTTGATCCCGGATCCCGGCAGGCTGACGAAATAGGTCGGGCCGGAATAGGCCTTGGCGACGCCGCGCAGCATCGTGCCTTTCGGGGAGCTCTTGAACGGGCCTTCCTGCTTCAACGCCATATAGACATGCGCGCCGTAGACGATCCCCATGTCCAGCTCGCCCTT
Source organism: Alphaproteobacteria bacterium (assembly GCA_009377375.1). Lineage (GTDB taxonomy): Bacteria > Pseudomonadota > Alphaproteobacteria > MPNO01 > UBA2964 > WHUE01. The sequence continues at coordinate 31,282 of WHUE01000038.1, forward strand.
GAGCAGGCGGCGGGCGTTTTCGGTGGAGCCGCCGGTCGTGACCTGTGTGATGTTGTAGTCTGGCAGCTTCTCGGAGATCACCGTGCCGGCGACACCGACCATGTAGTACATCACCCCGCCCGGGTTGGACCCGCCCCAGGCGATGTTTTCCTTCTTCTGCGCCAGTGCCGGCGTCGCTGCCGCGATCGCCCCGGCAAGCGCGAGGCTCAGAACCGTTTTCATAGACCCCTCCATCATGTGCGGCGTTGCATACCGGTATGGCCGGCAACGCGATTGATCCAACCAATATAAAATTGGATCGCCAGCTCCCTGCCGGCGGGTGCGGCGCTATCGCTGTTTTTCTGCCGTCCCTGTCCCGATAATCCGCCGTTGCGGGCGAGAGGTCAACCGGATCGTCGCTGGTACGCAGAAAACCCTGTTTACACCAAAGTACGTATTGGTATATATTCGAACGATGAACACCCATCGGGTTCTCATGGGCCGGCTGAACGCCTTGCTCGACGGCGGGCGCTACCCGGCGCAGTCACGGCTGCCGCCGGAGCGCGACATCGCGGTCGAGCTGGGCGTCAGCCGGTCGTCGCTGCGCAAGGCGCTGGCGGTGCTGGAAGCGGAGGGCCGCATCTGGCGGCATGTCGGACGCGGCACCTTCGTCGGCGCGCGGCCGTCGCTCGACGCGCCGTCTCTGGCGCGCCTCACCAACCGCACCCACCCCGAAGAAGTGATGGAGGTCCGGCTGCTGCTGGAGCCGCGCATCGCCGCGCTGGCCGCCCGCCGGGCGAGCCCCGCCGATATCGGGGAGATGGAGCGCTGCGTGCGCAAGTCGGAGACCGCCGGCACGGTGGCCGCTTTCGAGCAGTGGGATGGCGCGTTCCATCGCGCGCTCGCCGAGGCCGCGCACAACGCGTTGCTGCTGGGGCTGTTCGATGCCGTCAACGCGGTGCGGCAGGAGGAGATCTGGGGCCGGCTCAAGGAAGCCTCGCTGACGCCGGAGCGGCAGCGCAGCTACATCGCGCAGCACGCCGCCTGCCTCGCCGCCATACGGGACCGCAACGCCGCCCGCGCGGAACGCTGCATGGTGGAGCACCTGGAGGCGGTGCGCGACAACATGTTCCGCGAAACCGATCCGCGCGCCGCCGCCCGCAGCGCGGCGGAGTAGCCCGCTACCCGGCGACAGCGACAGCAGAACCTGCGCGACGCCCACCGACCCTGCCTGACCACGGCGCTGCCAAGCTTCGCCACGCGCGGGAAGAACGCTGCCTCGCCGGGAAGCGCTCTTGCTGCGGCTCAGGCCGCGGCCGGCAGCCGGTCGCGGTCATGCGGCCTGGCGAGGTCGAATTCCGGCCCGATGGCGACGATGCCGGTCGGGTTGATATGCGCCATGTTGCCGAAATACCCGGCCTTGATCTCGGCGACGTTCACCGTGTCGGCGATGCCGGGATACTGGTAGAGCTCGCGGGTGTAGTTCGAGAGGTTCGGATAGTCGGAGATGCGCTTCCTGTTGCACTTGAAATGCGTGTGGTAGACCTGATCGAAGCGCACCAGCGTGGCGAAGGCGCGCCAGTCCGCCTCGGTGATGCGGTCGCCGGCGAGGTAGCGCCGGCGGGCGAGGATCTCCTCCATCCCGTCCAGCGTCTCGAACACCCGCTTCACCGCGTCCTCATAGGCGTCCTGCGTTTTCGCGAAGCCGGCGCGGTAGACGCCGTTGTTGAGCCCCGGATAGACGATCGCGTTGATGCGGTCGATCTCCGGCCGCAGCGCCTCGGGATAGAAGTCGAGCGAGGCGTCGCCCCAGGCGTCGAAGGCGGAGTTCAGCATGCGGATGATCTCGGAGGACTCGTTGTTGACGATGGTCTTCCTCTCGCGGTCCCACAGCGTCGGCACGGTGACCCGGCAGGTCACGCCGGGCTTCGCCGCCTGGTAGAGCTGGTAGAGGTAGAACACCCCGTCCTCGCTTGGCGCCATGCCGTCGATCCCGGCGGAATAGCCCCAGCCATGCCGCTTGGGCCGGTCGGAGATCGACATGCCGATCGCGTCCTCCAGCTTCTTGATCCTGCGGAACATGACCGCCCGGTGCGCCCAGGGACAGTTATGCGCGACGAACAGGTGATAACGCCCCGGCTCGGCCCTGAAGCCGGACGAGCCGTCGGCGGTCACGGTGTCGCGGAAACCGGACTCGACCCGCTGAAACGCGCCGTCCTTGTCGATCAGGCGGACTTCCTCGTCCGTCCACTTGCCGTCCAGAAGCTGGCCCATCGCATTTCCCCCTTTTCGCCTGTGCGTCCTCTGGCCGAGATATAGCGCGCCGCGCGGCGCCGGGGAACTGTCGCGGTCGGTTCCGGTCGCATGGTTAATCCAATTTTAAGCACGGGACGGTCATATGCACGAAACCCGATCATCCGGAGAGCCCGATGGCAACCAACGCGCCGCTGCCCAAGAATCACATGGTGAATTCGTTTTTCGGGGTGCGCGACCGCAGCGCCTTCACCAGCGCGATTCAGTCGGCGATCAACGAGATCGCCAGCGGCGGCGTGTTCGCGGGCGACAACCTGTTCACCTTCGGACGCAACCTGAGCTTCCTGCACGACTCCGCCTTCATGGAGGCGTTCGAACGCCATGTGGACAACCCGATCGAAAAGGCTACGATCTGGCGCATCTACCTGCTGAGCTGGGCCGCCAGGCGGGCCCTTACCCTAAACGTGCCCGGCGATTTCGTCGAATGCGCCTGCTACCGGGGCACCAGCGCGCGCATCCTGAGCGACTATCTGGATTTCGGCGCATCGGGACGGAACTACTATCTCTACGACCTGTTCGAGCATGACGAGACGAACGCGCATCTGCGGCTCGAAGCGCATTCGTCCTCGCTTTACGAACAGGTGCAGCAGCGCTTCGCCGATCTGGACAACGTGCATGTCACCCGCGGCAAGGTGCCCGAGATCCTGCACGAGGTCTCGCCCGAGAAGATCGCCTTCATGCATATCGACCTGAACAATGCCGAGGCGGAGATGGGCGCGCTGAAGCTGCTGTTCGACCGGATGTCGCCCGGCGCCGCGCTGGTGCTGGACGATTACGGCTGGCTCGCGTATCGCCAGCAGAAATTCGCCGAGGACCCCTTCTTCGAGGCCCTCGGATATCAGGTGCTGGAGCTGCCCACCGGACAGGGGCTGATCATCAAGTAACGGTCAGCCCGCGGCGATCACCGCCTCCTCATAGGGTCGCCCGCCCAGATTGCCGTCCGGGAAGATGTCGTGCTCGGCAATCCAGCGGCGCGAGGATTCGAACAGCGCCTTCGAATAGGGCTCGAACACGATGCGCTCGCCGGGGCCGAAGCGGCGGGTGTCCATCTGGTCGTGGAACCGCTCCGGAAACTCGTTGCGGTAATAATGGGTATAGAGCTCGGGCCGCAGGTCGATATCCGCCTGTGCGCGCCGCAGCGCCCGGAAGTATTTCTCCAGATCCGTCTCGTCGGCGTCCTCCGAAACCATGGTCGCCATCATGAAGCTGGTATCCACCACCTTGCGGAAGCCGAGCTGCTCGGCGAAGTAGTATGGGCCGCTGAACAGGCTGCAGGCCGGCGTCTCGCGGTCGATCAGCTTTTCCATCCGCCCGAACAGCAGCCCGTCGGCGAAGGACAGCCTGATCTCCTCCGGCTTCAGGAACCGCTCCAGCGCCTGGATGGTGGAATAGTGGCTGCCCGACTGGTAGCCGACCGAGATCGGCACCCCCGCCAGGTCTTCCGGCCGCGCGATGCCGGAGTCCGGATGGACGAAGATCGCGCAGGGGGAGACCGAATAGAGCGCGCCGTAGAGCCGTCCGTGCCCGGAGGCGGCGGCGACGTTGACGGTCCAGTGGCAGGCGCAGCTCACGTCGCTGGAGCGCCCCTTCTCGAAGGTCTGGTAGGCGCCGACCTTGTCGCCGAGTTGGTGCTTGCGCCCGTCCGGACCGTACAGCTCGTCGACGAACTCGTAATCCAGCCCCTCCTCCGCGAAATAGCCCTGTTCCTCCGCCACCCATTCATGCAGCCGCATATGCGGCGCGATCACGAACCTGCTCATCGGGGTTTCCTCCCTCGTCTCCGCAATATGATATCAACTGTTACCACATGGACCAAAGCCGAAAAAGCGAAAAATTGGCGACAGCCGTAACGAGCCGCGGCCGGCCCAAGGGCCGGCCGCGACGGCGTCCGATGGAACGAACCGGCGGAACGGAGCCGCGCGGACGCGGCCGGCCCCTACTCCGCCGCGGCGGGCACGCCGCCGCGCATGCGCTCCGGCACCGGCAGGTTGAACAGCCCGGCGGCGTTGAGGCCGAGGATATTGCGCTTGTCGGTCTCGCTCAGGAACGGCAGGTCCCAGATCGCGGCCGGGGTGTCGAAATCCCAGTGCGGCCAGTCGGAGGCGTAGAGCAGCCGGTTGGGCGCGTCGATCATCTCGAAGGTCAGCTCCAGCGCCTTCGCGTGATCCGTCTCCATTGGCTGGTTGGTGTAGTACATCTCGCGCATGTACTCCGACGGCAGCTTCTTCAGCAGCGGCGCCTCGGACTGGCGCATCAGATAGGTGTGATCCAGCCGCTGCATCAGGAACGGCACCCAGGCGAGGCCGGATTCGATCCACAGCACCTTGATTCCGGGGAAGCGTTCCGGCAGGCCGTTCCAGATCCAGTTGGTCATGTGGACCGCGTTGCACCAGACGAAGCTCAGCGCGTGCATGGCGCCGAAGCGGTTCATCTGCTTCATCCAGGAATCCTCCCAGAACGGCCCGGCGTGGAAGCCGAGCGGCTTGCCGGTCTCCTGGATCGCGGCATAGAGCTTCATGTAGCTGTTGTGGTGCACCGGCTTGTGGCGGACGCTGGTCACCATGAAGCCCACCACGCCCTTGGCGTCGCCCAGTTCCTCCACCGTCTTCAGCGCCGCGTCGGGATCGTTGAACGGCAGGTAGATCATGCTGCCGAGCTTGTCGTCCTTGGCGAGGATGCGGTCGACGAACCAGCGGTTGTAGCCATGCGCGATGATCGGCTCCATGTCGAACTGCGGGTGGAAGCCGACATTCAGCATCGGCGTCGGGAAGACCACGGTGTAGTCGATCGACATCGCCTCGTAGGCGCGCCGCGCCAGCACCACGTCGCGGTGGACCGTCTCGTCGTCCACCGGCTCGCCCCGCTTGCCCTGGTGCAGGATGCGGCCGCCGCAGTCCTGGTAGCGCAGCCCGAGGTCGCCGTTGAGCCCGTAGGGCGGCGAGCCGGTGCGGTTCTTCAGATGGTCCAGCGCCATGTAGCGCACCACGTCGTCGGGAAAGTACTCCACGATCTCGCGCCACGACTCGGTCTCGTTGTGATGCGAGTCGATATCGACGATGAAGACGTCCTCGAAGCCGCGCTGCGCCGCCTGCTTCGTCGCATGTCCCAGCAGCGCGCGGGTATCGGTGTCGGTGGTGTATTCGACCTCCGGAATCTCGCGGGGGGATTCGGCTCCACTGTCCATCGTCTGGATCTCCTTGCGCCCTGAAAAATGCGCGTCTTGTGTGTCGCGATTAGACCATTATAACGATGTGGATACCATCCCGTCACGCGGCCAAACATACGGATGCGCACCGATGACCGAGACCCCAGGCGCGGCCGAAAGCGCCGCGCTCGTGCTGTTTTCCGGGGGGCAGGACAGCGCCACCTGCCTCGCCTGGGCGCTCGACCGCTATGAGCGGGTGGAGACGGTGGGCTTCGATTACGGCCAGCGGCACCGGGTGGAGCTCGACTGCCGCACCCGCCTGATCGAGGCCCTGCGCGCCGGCTTCCCGGACTGGGGCGGCAGACTCGGCGCGGACCACGTGCTCGACGTTCCGGTGCTGGGACAGATCAGCGATACCGCGCTGACCCGGGAGGCCGAGATCGTCGTCGGCGAAGGCGGGCTGCCCAGCACTTTCGTCCCCGGCCGCAACCTGCTGTTCTTCGCCCTGGCCGGCGCGCTCGCCTGGCGGCGCGGCGCCCGCCATCTCGTCGCCGGCATGTGCGAGACGGATTATTCCGGCTATCCGGACTGCCGCGACGACACCGTCAAGGCGATGCAGGTGGCGCTGACCCTCGGCCTGGACCGCCGCGTCTCCATCCACACGCCGCTGATGTGGATCGACAAGGCGGGGACATGGGCGATGGCGGACGCCCTGGGCGGGGATGCACTGGTCGGACTGATACTGGAGGACAGCCACAGCTGCTATCTCGGGGATCGGGGCGTGCGGCACGACTGGGGCTACGGCTGCGGCACGTGCCCGGCCTGCGAATTGCGCCGCGCCGGGTGGGAGCGCTGGCGGGCCGCCTGACACCGATCTGTCTCTGTTTCCTCCTCGTGGTTCCGTTCAATATTCACAATAAAAAGAAAATATAAAGCTCATTGTAATATCGTTTTCAAACACCATCTATTTATTGCAGCAAATTATTGTTGCCGTATACTGAAAGGCGCTCACATGTCTTTTAAAACATGGTCTTCGGCACAGAATGTTCCGGGCAAGGAAAAGGGCAACGGCCCGACCGCGCCCGCCACCGACAAGCCGGCCGCGCCGCCCGGCAAGGCGCCTGCCGAAGCCGCGACCGCTCCGAAAGCGTAGCCGTCGGACCGGAGGAGGCGATCCTCCTCCGTCATCCCTCGATCGACCGATGAAAACACGGACGAGCCGGAAAACGGTGACCTTCGGCAGCGCATTCGTCCTTGGCGGCTTCGACCGCGAGCTGCCGGCGGGCGCCTATGTCGTCGAAACGGACGAAGAGCTTCTCGAAGGCCTGTCCTTCCCCGCCTACCGGCGGGTGGCCACTCTGATCCACCTGCCGGTAACGCCCGCTCATCCGGGCCGCACCGAAACCCTGTCCGTCGATCCGGCGGCGCTGGACGCGGCCCTGAAACGCGACAGGACGGATGGGGAACGCCCGGCGGCAGCGAAGCCGGTCGAAAATAAAGGCATGACCGTCCGTCCCGTGTGAACCGCTGCATCGCCGTGCCGCGCGCGTCTTCGCGTCACGTGCGGCAGCCCAGCGAAGGAGCATTCATGGCCATTTCCCGGGCAGCAGTTGCGACGGACGAACCGCCATCGGCGGACGTGCCGAAGACCCGGCACTGTCTCCGCTGCAAGACCAGTTTTGCAAGCGCGTGGTCGGGCGAGCGCGTGTGCCCCCGGTGCAAGGACACCGTGTCCTGGCGCGCGGGATCGTCGCCCCAACCCCATCCCAGCGGCATCCGCCGATAGCCGCAGCGTCCGCCGCGCAGCGGTCCGAAATCCGCGGCCGCCCTGGGATGAGAGACGACTAGACACTTAGGTCTTTACCTTTGTGTTAGCTGCGCCTATGGTCCGATCCATGCTGGACCGATA